>JAEEIG010000136.1 GCA_016281255.1 Bacteroidales bacterium | reverse complement strand
TGATACAACAAGAATCCAGATTAGCAGTTGCGGATAACAGCGGCGCCAAGGAAGTGCTCTGCATCCGCGTATTGGGCGGCACCAAGAAACGCTATGCACGCGTGGGCGACAAAATCGTCGTCGCCATCAAGAGTGCCATCCCTTCCGGCCAGGTCAAAGCCGGCACCGTCTCCAAGGCAGTGGTGGTGCGCACCAAACGCCACGTCCTCAGAAACGACGGCTCCTACATCAAGTTCGATGACAACGCCGTGGTCCTGCTGACCGCAGCCGACGAATTGCGCGGAACCCGTATCTTCGGACCCGTTGCCCGTGAATTGCGCGAAAAACAGTTCATGAAAATCGTGTCTTTGGCCCCCGAAGTCTTATAATCAAGTCAATAAATCATTTTTTATACAATTGACAAAGACCAATTGACAAACATTTAAACAAAAAAAGGAATGAAACTGAAAATTAAAAAAGGCGACACTGTCAAAGTGATTACCGGTGAGTACAAAGGAACTCAAGGTAAGGTGCTGGAAGTCTTCCCCAAAGAAAACAAAGCCATGGTGGAAGGCTGCAACATGGTGTCTAAGAGCACTAAACCGAGCGCTGCAGCACCTAATGGCGGCATCATCAAGAAAGAGGCCCCCATGCACATCTCCAACCTCATGTTGGTTGACGCTAAAGGAAACGCTACCCGCGTGGGTAGAAAGTTGAACGAGAATGGCAAATTAGTCAGATATTCTAAAAAGTCAGGAGAGGAGATTAAGTAATGTACACACCGAGATACAAAGAAAAATACCAGAATGAGGTTCTTCCCGCTCTGAAAGAACAATTCGGATTCAAATCCGTCATGCGCGTGCCCAAAATCACCAAGATTTGCCTCAACCAGGGTCTTGGCAAATTCGGTATCGCAGACAAGAAGCTCATCGACGCAGGCGTCCAGGAAATGACCCTCATCGCCGGCCAGAAAGCTGTCCCCACCAAATCCAAGAAGGATATTTCTAACTTCAAGTTGAGAAAAGGCATGCCCATCGGCGTTCGCGTGACCCTTCACGGCGACCGCATGTATGAGTTCCTCGACCGCCTCATCACCGTCTCCATCCCCCGTATCCGCGACTTCCGCGGTATCAGCGACAAGGGCTTCGACGGTCGCGGCAACTATACGCTCGGTATTCCCGAACAGATCATCTTCCCCGAAATCGATATCGACAAAGTGCTCAAAATCAACGGTATGGACATCACCTTCGTCACGACCGCTCGTAACGACAAGGAGTGTCTGGCACTGTTGAAAGAATTTGGCTTACCCTTCAAAAACCAAAAGTAAGTAATCATGGCAAAGGAATCTTTAAAAGCAAGAGAAATCAAGAGAGCGAAAATGGTCGCTAAATACGCTGAAAAACGCGCAGAATTGAAGAAAATCATGAAAGGCGATGATTACGAGGCCAAAAGAGCCGCCGATATCGCGCTTCAGAAATTACCCCCGAACTCTAACCCTATCCGTATGCACAACCGCTGCAAGCTGAGCGGCCGTCCGAAAGGCTACATGCGCCAATTCGGCCTCTCCCGTATCGACTTCAGAGAGTTGGCACTCGCAGGCAAGATCCCCGGAGTTAAAAAAGCAAGTTGGTAAACCTAAAGAAGAAGATTAAATTATGAATACCGATCCCATTTCAGATTATTTGACTCGTTTGAGAAACGCCATCCGCGCGCATCATGAAGTGGTGGAAATCCCCGCTTCCAACGAGAAGAAAGCTATAACCAAGATTCTTTTCGACAAAGGTTATATCTTGAACTATAAATTCGAGGATGAAACCATGCCCAAAACGATCAAGATCGCTTTGAAATATCATCCCGCAACCAAACAATCCGCCATCAGCGAGATTAAGCGCGTCAGCCGCCCCGGTCTTCGTAAATACGTGGGCGCCAAGGAAATGCCCTCCGTGTTGAACGGCCTCGGCATCGCTATCGTCTCCACTTCCCACGGCATGATGACCGACAAGGAAGCCAAAGCCCAAAACGTCGGCGGTGAAGTCATTTGTTACATCAGTTAATAGGAGGAGAAAGTTATGTCAAGAATAGGAAAATTACAAATCGCCATCCCCGCCGGGGTTGAAGTGAAAAGAGACGAAAAGTCCAACATCGTGACTGTGAAGGGTCCGAAAGGCGAACTGCAACAGTATGTCGATGAACGTATTACTTTCGAAATTGAAGACGGACACCTCCATGTGAAACGCCCTACCGACTCCAAACGCGACCGCTCCATGCACGGCCTCTATCGCGCCCTGCTGAACAACATGATCGTCGGCGTCTCCCAAGGCTTCACCAAGAAGATGGAAGTCATCGGCGTCGGCTACAAAGCCGAAGCCAAAGGTGACCACCAACTCGATATGGGTCTGGGTTACTCCCACAACATCCTGTTCGACTTCCCGAAGGAAATCACCGTGCAGACCATCAACGAGAAAGGTAAAAACCCGATCATCATCCTGAACTGCATCGACAAACAGCTGTTGGGCCAGGTGGCAACCAAAATCCGCTCCTACCGTAAACCCGAACCTTACAAAGGCAAAGGTATCCGCTTCGAAGGAGAATATGTTAGAAAGAAAGCTGGTAAATCGGCTGAAAAATAATCGTCAAAATTTGATATTATGGCTTACAATAAAAAAGAATATAGAAGAAATAGGATTAAAAACCGTATCCGCAAGATTGTCAGCGGTACTCCGGTTCGTCCCAGAATGTCCGTCTTCAGAAGCAATCGCGACATCTACGTGCAAGTTATTGACGATGAAGCCGGTGTTACATTGGTATCCGCATCCTCAAAGTTACCCGATATCGCTTCCCAGAAAGTGACCAAATGCGAGAAATCCAAACTCGTGGGCAAGGAAATCGCCTCCCGCGCGCTCGCAGCCGGTATCACCGAAGTGGTCTTCGACCGTAACGGATATTTGTATCATGGTAGAGTGAAATCTTTGGCTGACGCAGCCAGAGAAGGTGGTCTTAAATTTTAATTATCAGTACTATGGCTAACGAAAATATCAAGAAAGTAAAAGCAGCTGACCTCGAACTCAAAGAGCGCGTGGTCGCCACCAACAGAGTGACTAAAGTGACCAAGGGTGGTCGAATCTTCAGTTTCGCCGTTATCGTGGTCGTTGGTAATGAGAACGGTATCGTAGGCTATGGTCTGGGTAAGGCCCGCGAAGTCTCGACCGCCATTTCCAAAGGCGTCGAAGATGCCAAGAAGAACCTCATCCAAGTGCCCATTCTCAAAGGTACGATCCCTCACGCAGGTGAAGGCAAGTACAGCGGCGCTAACGTCTTCATGAAACCCGCAGCTCCCGGTACCGGTGTTATCGCCGGCGGTGCCATGCGTGCCGTGTTCGAGAGCGTGGGCGTCAAGAACGTGCTCGCCAAGTCCAAAGGCTCCTCCAACCCCCACAGCGTGGTCAAAGCCACTATCGGCGCCCTCGCCAAAATGCGCGACGCCTACACCGTGGCCCAAGTCCGCGGAGTCAGCCTCGACAAGGTGTTCAACGGCTAATTGACGGGATCTTTCCCGAAGAACGATATGACAAGGGACTTCCGAAAGGGGGCCCCTTTTTCGATTTGTGATTTGTGATTTGTGATTTGTGATTTGAAACTTGAAACCTGAAACTAAGCTGCATGATTGCCAAAAAAGTCTAAAGTCTTACGTCTTAAGTCTTAAAAATTCGTATCTTTGCACGTTGAACTTTAAAACAATTTATTATGACCGATGAAAATTTAAAACAAACAAAATCCTTTGTCAATCAGAAACTTCAGTATGTCGAAGAACTTGTGCTGCACACGGATGCGCACATCTTTCTCACGGGCAAAGCAGGCACCGGGAAGACCACATTCCTGAAAAGTCTGCCCTCGAAGACACACAAGCGCATGGTGGTGGTGGCCCCGACAGGCGTGGCGGCCATCAATGCCGGCGGCCAGACCATCCACTCGTTTTTCCAACTGCCGTTCGGACCGCAGGTCCCTGACAAAGCGCCGGTCCAACCGTCACGGAACAAGAAGGAGGTGGCAGCGCAGTTCCAGAAGATGCGCGGTACGAAGCTGAAGATTATCCGCACCCTCGATCTTCTCGTCATCGACGAAATCAGTATGGTGCGTGCCGATGTCCTGGACGCGGTGGATGCCGTGCTGCGTCGCGCTCGCCGCTCCTCCCGGCCTTTCGGCGGGGTGCAGGTGCTCATGATCGGCGACGTGCACCAGCTTGCCCCCGTGGCGAAACCCGAAGAGTGGGAGGTGCTTGCGCCTTACTATAAGACTGTCTATTTTTTCGGCAGCCATGTGCTGCAGAAAACAGACTATATCTGCGTGGAACTGGAGCATATTTACCGACAACAGGACCGCGACTTCATCACGTTGCTCAACAAGGTTCGCCACAACCAGATGGATGCCGAGTGCATACGGTTGCTGAATACGCGCTATATTCCCGATTTTAAGCCATCAGATGGCTATATCACACTGACGACACATAATGCGCAGGCTGATGAAATCAACGACTCGAGGCTGCGGGCAATCAAACAGCATAGTCTTCATTTCCGAGCGGAGGTCAAGGGCGTTTTCCCGTCGCATATCTATCCGACAAAGGAGGAATTGGAGTTGAAAATCGGGGCGCAGGTGATGTTCGTGAAGAACGACCCAAGTCCTGAAAAGGCATACTACAACGGAAAAATCGGGCAATTGACCGGCTATGATGAAGACACGGGCGAGTTGGAGGTTGTGTGTGGTGACGAATGCATCGCAGTGCTGCCAGTCGTATGGCAGAATATGGATTATACCCTTAACGAAGAAAACCAGCAAATCGAGGAAAAAGAGATTGGCAGTTTCACGCAGATTCCGTTGCGACTCGCGTGGGCAGTGACCATCCACAAAAGTCAGGGACTTACCTTCGACAAACTGGTCATAGACGCCCAGCAAGCCTTCGCTCACGGTCAGGTCTATGTCGCGCTCAGCCGCTGCACCTCCCTCGAAGGGCTCGTCCTCAAAACCCCTATCACCCCGGAAGCACTCGTCAATGACGGTCTCGTGGATTATTTCGTGGAAACAATGCCGGAAAGGGAACCGTCACAGGAAAAAGTGCAGGAATTGCGCAAAGAGTATGAACTAACCACGATGTTGGAATTGATTGACTTCCAAGGAATCTATCGCACTATTGGCCGGCTGGCGAAGGTGGTGATGGACAACTTGTCGCTGTTCGAGGGCGAGATGGTGCAGGAACTGGTAAGACTTCGCGACTGCTTCAAAACCGAATTGGCGGATGTGGGGAAAAAGTTCGAAATCCAAATCCGGCAGCTGCACCAAGAGGCACGTTATGAAGATAATCCCATGTTGCAAGAGCGTCTGCAAAAAGGGGCGGCATATTTCAAGGTACATTTGGAAAGCATCGCCGACAAACTGCAGAAAATGCCCTTCAAAACGGATAATAAAGCGGTGAACGAGCAGATTACGGACATATTGAAGCAGCTGAAAGACGATAGCTTTGTCAAAACGGGCTGCTTGGAAAGTTGCGAAAAAGGCTTTTCCGTGGAAGAGTATCATAAGACAAAGTCCATCAAGCTCTTAGAGGTGGAAAAGAGCCCCAAGTCCAAATATACCATCAAGGAGGGGGTGATGGGGAAGAGCACGCTCTATGCCGCCCTGAACGCCTGGCGCGCCGACAAGGCGGAAGAGGAGGATGCGGAACTCTACAACATCATCCCGAGCAAAACGCTGAAGGAGATTTCGAAGGAGAAGCCTGTCACGCTGGCCGAACTCAAGCGGATCGATGGAATCGGTCCCAAACGTATCAAGGCTTTCGGGCGTGACATTGTCAATATCGTCAGGGTCTATTCCGGAATGGAAATGCTTGATAATGAGACGGCTGAAATGGAACTGCCGGAAGAAAAAACCTCCGTGTCGAAGCCGCCGAAAGGAGAGACCTACCTGATCACGAAAAGAATGCTGGACAAGGGGATGACGGTGGGGAAGATTGCTGCAGAGCGAGGTTTGGCTGTCTCTACCATATATGGCCACATTGCGCGATTCGTGGAACATGGCGACTATGAGGCTGCTGATTTCATTGAAAAGGAGAAATGCAACATCATGGAGGAGTATTTTCGCGACACCGAGGATAAGTCGTTGAATGCGGCGCGGGACGTTTTAGGCGATGAATTCGAGTTCTGGGAGTTGCGGATGGCCCTTGCCGAGATGACTAAAAACGGGGAGATTTAAACTATCGCTGCCATCAGCCATCTAACACCGAAGAGCGATTATGCCATAAAAATGTATTTTTGCCATCGTATTATTATATGAATATGAATTCCAGAAAGAATAATGTATTGATGCTGGCCATGGCCTGTGCAGTGTTGCTGGCCGCGGTGCTTTGGCCCATGAAACAGTCGGATGGGAAGAAGTTGCCCCAGAAGAGTGAAATCCTGAGCGTGCTGCAGGAGCAGTCGCAGATTGCCACCACCGAGGTGACCATCCGCAAGATGGGCGTGTATGACTCTGAAACCCAGATCGCCTCGCTGAATCCCTCGAAATGGAAACTCGGGAAACGCCTGGCGGTGATCCCCGTGGATGTGACCATCCGTTACGGCATCGACCTCACCGAGATGAAGGAGTCGGACCTGCAGTTTGTGGGGGAGGATACGGTGCGAATCAGGCTTCCGAAACCCAAAATCATCGACAAATCCTACAATCCCGTCACCAATGCGGACGAGATAGTGACCCTCTCCACCGGTCTGCGCGACAAAGTGGGCGAAACCACCATCCAGCAGATCAAGGCAATGGCCTTCGAAGAGGTGATTAACCAGGACGAGCAGCTCCGCCGGCAGCTCGCCGACGAACTCACCCACAACACCGAGGCCGTCTTCACCTCCCTCCTCTCCACCATCGGACTACACCCAGTTTTCATATAGATACATTCCTTGAGCAGCCTCGAAGAGGCAAAACGCGCGAAGCGCAGTTAACCCCACACAAGCGAAGCGCAGTGTGGGGGATAGACAAGCCACACAAGCGAAGCGCAGTGTGGAGAACAAACAAAACAAAAAGAAACAATGAACCCGAAGTACATCAAATATGCCACCATCATCATCCTGCTCGTCGCGGGAGTGGCGCTTGTCAGCAAAATCAGACACAAAACCGACACCGACGGAATCACCCTGAAGGACACCCCCACGGTGATTGAATCCACACGTCCCATCGGAGTGCTGTATCTATACACCACGGTCACGGAAGATTACGCCAAGGACGCCTTCTACGGCAGTGGCATCGGTAGCTCTCTGTTAGGCAAGGACAACGGGTTGTTCAAACGGAAACACGATTGCGTGCAGATTCTCCGGCAGCAGGTGAGTCTGACGATAGATCTGGACAAAGTGCAATATCACCCTGTCGAAGGGACGGACACGGTAAAGGTCTCCCTGCCCGATGTGGAGTTTGCGCAATCCACCCTGTCGTCGTGGTTCAAGTCGGACAGCGAAGCGGAGGAAAGTGCCGTGGAATATGATTCCAAGCCTCTGATAGAGAGGGTGGAACGGAAAATCGAGAATCGCTACAACACCCCTGAAAACCGTTGCAAGGCGGAAGGGAAAGCCAAGGAAACCATCGCCGATTTCCTGAAACAGTACGGCAAAGTGGCCGTCTTCTGAACCGGAGGGCGTGGCATGCCGCGTTTCTGCAAGCGGTTGATAAATTGTGTATAACGCAAGGGCAAAGATAAATAAAAAAATATTGTATCTTTGCCCTCGTGTTTTATGAGTTTAATCTTAAATGTTATAATATGAAAAGAATGACTACAATGATGGTGATGTTGGCTTGCATCGCCCTTCTTGCTTCATGCAAAAACAAGAAAGCGGAAACCCTCAACGAGGAACAGAAAAGCGAACTTCAGCAGAAAGTGGAGGAATATGCCTATTTCGACCTTACTGCCGATCTTTCCAAACTTTCCGAGAGTGAGAGGAAGTTGCTCCCCATCTTTTTCGAGATAGGCCAGATTATGGACGACCTCTTCTGGGAGCAGACCTTTGGCGACAAAGCTCTTCTCGATACCATCTCCGACCCCTGGATGAAGGAGTATGCGATGATTAACTACGGCCCTTGGGACCGTCTGGATGCGGAGAAACCCTTCGTGCCGGGCTACGGCGAGCGTCCTCCCATGGCCAACTACTACCCGCAGGACATCACGAAGGCTGAGTATGACGCTTTCGACGACCCGTTGAAGTCCTCCCACTACACCGTTCTCAGACGTGACGAGAGCGGGAAGCTGGTCACGGTCGGATATTACGAGGCTTACAAGGAGAAACTGGACCGCGTGTGCGAGCTGCTCGACAAAGCCATCGAAATCACGGACAACCCCACGATGAAGAAATACCTCGTGGAGCGCAAGAAATCGTTGCAGACCAACGACTACTATCCCAGCGACATGGCCTGGATGGATCTCCGTGACTCCAACATAGACTTCGTGTTCGGCCCCATCGAAAACTACGACGACGGTTTGAACTCTGTGAAGACCTCCTGGGAGGCGTTCGTGCTCGTCAAGGATGTGGAAGCCAGCACCAAGCTTGACAAGTTTGTGCAGATGCTGCCGCAGCTGCAACGCGAACTCCCGTGTGACCCCGCGCACAAAAAATACGTGCCCGGCACCACCTGCGACATGAACCTTTATGACGTGGTTTTCTACGGCGGCGACTGCAACGCTGCGGGCAAGACCATCGCCATCAACCTGCCGAACGACGACAATGTGCAGGCCAAGAAGGGCTCCCGCCGCTTCCAACTGCGCAATGCCATGCAGGCCAAGTTCGACAAGATCATGAAGCCCATCGGCGAAATCATCATCGAGCCGTCGGAACAGAACCATATCACCTTCGACGCCTTCTTCTGGAATGTCACTTTCCACGAAGTGGCGCACGGTTTGGGCGTGAAACAGACCATCAACGGCAAGGGCTCCGTGGACGAGGCCATGCAGACCGAGAACTCCAGCTGGGAAGAGGCCAAGGCCGACATCGTGGGACTGAACCTCGTGCTCAACCTCATTGACAAGGGTGAAATCACCGACATCTCCGTGGAGGATGCCATCACTACCTATATCGTCGGTCTGTTGCGTAGTGTGCGTTTCGGCGCTTCCGAGGCCCACGGCATCGCCAACATGATGTGCTACAACTATCTCTTCGAAAACGGCGCCTTCACCCGCAACGGCAATGGCACTTACCATATCAACTACGACAAGGCCCGCAAGGCGATGGAAGGCTGGATCTCGCTGATTCTCAAGACGCAAGCGGAAGGCGACTTCACGTTTGCCCAGCAATACAGCAAAGACAACGGCATCATCAAATCCGACCTTCAGAAGGACCTTGACCGCATCAACAACTCCGGCATCCCGAGAGACATTCGTTTCAATCAGGGACTGGATGTGTTGGGACTGAAATAAGATTTGAGACTCAAAACTTGAGACTTTAGATTTTAGACTTTAGACTTTAGACTTAGGACTTTAGATGTAATAACCAAAATAGTCTTAAGTCTAAAGTTTTACGTCTTAAAAACACACAATCTCGGATTTTACAAATAACCAAGTAAGAACATAAACTGTGTTTCTAAAGAACCTCCAACTTACCAATTTCAAGAGTCATGCAGACGCTTCGTTTACGTTCAACAGCAACGTGAACGGCATCGTTGGGGCGAACGGCAGCGGCAAGACCAACCTGCTGGACGCGATCCATTATCTCTCGTTCGGGAAGAGCTGCTTTTCGGCGAAGGATGTCAGTTCGGTGCGGCTGGGCACGGATTTTTTCGCGTTGCACGGCGATTTTGCCGACGAGGAGTCGGGGAACACCACGCAAGTGAGTTGTGTCTATAAGAACGGGGCGAAGTCTCTGAAGGCCAACAAGAAGGAGTACGAACGGTTGAGCGACCACGTGGGGCTTTTCCCCGTGGTGATGGTTTCGCCATACGACAGCGACATCATCAACGACGGCAACGAGGTGCGCCGGAAATTCTTCGACAAGATCATCTCCCAGTTCGACAAGATCTATCTGCAGCACCTGATCCACTACAAGAAGCTGTTATTGCAGCGCAATGCCGTTTTACGCCAGCAGATGGAGAGCCGGCATGCGGATCTTTCGTTGCTGCAGGTGATTGACTACCAGTTGGTGGAGGATGGCGTGCAGCTTTATGAGCGGCGCAAACAGTTCATCGAGGACATCCGTCCGATGTTCCTGGAGCATTACCGGAGGCTGTCGGGCGGGGTGGAGGAGGTCGATATCCGCTACGACTCGGCTTTGTTGGAAACTGCTTACGAGGAGGGGCTGGCGAAGAGTTTCCCGGCGGATTCGAAGTGCGGGTTCACGACCTTCGGGGTGCACAAGGACGATTACGATTTCACCATCGGCGGTCAGCCGGTGAAGCATTTCGGATCGCAGGGCCAGCAGAAGTCCTTCTCGTTGGCGTTGCGCCTGTCGCAGTTCGACTATGCTTTCGCCTACAACCACCGCAAGCCCATTCTGCTGTTGGACGACATCTTCGACAAGCTGGACCGAAACCGCATCACCGAGCTGTTGAACATGGTGGGGAAGGAACATTTCGGTCAGGTATTCATATCCGACACGGACGAAATGCGCGTGAAGGCCATTTTGGGGGAACACGGCATCGAACACCAGATCTTCGAAATCAAAAAACAACCGTAGGGGCGTATCGCATACGCCCGAATCGCATACGCCCCTATCGCATACGCCCCTATCGCACCCGCCCGAATCGCACCCGCCCGAATCGCACCCCTGCAATGCGAAATTTAAGGCGCGTATTTGCGAAAAAAAAGCGCATTGAAGGGGAATTTGCGAAAATATATTGTGTAATCTACTGAATATCAGTATTATAAAATCGAATAAGAGTTAATGGGAGATAACGAAAAAAGTGTACTTTTGCAGCTGGAAAACGGGATATAGCGTAGTCCGGTTATCGCGCCTGCTTTGGGAGCAGGAGGTCGCAAGTTCGAATCTTGCTATCCCGACAGGGCGGACGCCTGAGGTTCCGTAGCTCAACTGGATAGAGCAGCTGCCTTCTAAGCAGCAGGTTCTGCGTTCGAGTCGCAGCGGAATCACAAAAAAGCCCCTCTCGCACGAGAGGGGCTTTTTTTATGCCCATGGAGACATGCCATGGCGTGTCTCTTCCATTATACGTAGTAATGCGACGAAATGGAGGTGTTGTCTTCGACGCTGAGGATGATTTCGGACAGCAGTTTGGCCACGGAGATGACCTTGACTTTCGCGCAGGGGCGTTTCATCGGGATGGTGTCGGTGACGAGCACCTCGTCGAGCACGGAGTTCTCGATTTTCTCCAGTGCGTCGCCGGAGAAGAGGCCGTGGGCGCACATGGCGCGGACGCTCTTCGCACCCATCTCTTTGATGCGGGCGGCGGCTTTGCAGAGTGTGCCGGCGGTGTCGATGATGTCATCGACCAGAATCACGTTCTTGTCTTTCACGTCGCCGATGATCTGCAGGGAGGCCACTTCGTTCTGTTTCTCGCGCTGTTTGTATCCGATGGCCAGCTCGCAGTTGAGGGCTTTGGCGTAGGTGGATGCACGTTTGGTGCCGCCTGTGTCAGGCGATGCGATGCTGATGTTCTCCCAACCGGAATTCTTCACTAACGGAATGAAGACGTTGGACGCGAACAGATGGTCCACCGGCACTTCGAAGAAACCCTGGATTTGGTCGGCGTGCAAGTCCATGGTGATGACGCGGCTGACACCGGCTGTGGTGAGCAGGTTGCACATCAGCTTGGCTCCGATGGAGGTGCGGGGCTTGTCCTTGCGGTCCTGACGGGCATAGCCGAAATAGGGGATCACGGCGATGATGCTGCGTGCGGAGGCGCGCTTGGCGGCGTCGATGGCAATCAGCAGCTCGATGATGTTGTCCGCAGGTGAGAAGGTCGGTTGGATGATGAACACATCGCGTCCGCGGATGCTCTCGTTGTAATAGACTTGGATCTCACCGTCTTTGAATTGCAGGATATCCACGGAAAGGAGGGGCTTGTGCAAACAGTCGGCAATCTTTTTCGCCAGCTCCGGATTCGACCGACCGGCAACCAATACGTAATCGTGATTCATAAATAATTGATATTTAACGTTTTGAATTTCATAAAATGAGAATACAAAAGTAATTACTTCTTTCGGAAATGCCAAAAAAAGATATTATTAGTTATGAACAATGGGAGGGAGGGGAGGGGAGACCGCCCCGAGGATGGGTCACTCTCCTAACTGTTCCTCGATAGCCTCTTCCACTTTCGCCATGTCGTAGCCGGAACTGAATCGGTTCACCACCTCGCCGTTGCGGTTGATGAGGAATTTGGTGAAGTTCCACTGGATTTTGCCGGGCTTCTTGCTCTTCAGCCACGTGTAGAGCGGCGATTCATTGGCGCCGTTCACGTCGATTTTGGCGAACTGGGGGAAGGTGATGTGGTAGTTGCCGGTGCAGAAACCGTGGATGTCGTCGTAGGATCCGGGGGCTTGTCCGCCGAACTGGTTGCACGGGAAGTCGAGGATCACGAAACCGCGGTCCTGGTAGATCTCGTACCATTTCTGCAGCTGGGTGTATTGCGGGGTGTATCCGCATTGGGTGGCGGTGTTCACCACCAACAGCACCTTGCCGCGATATTGTGCCAGGGAGACGCTGTCGCCGTTGCCGTCGAGCACCGAGAACTGGTAGATTTTGTCTGTGTCATCCACCACAGTGGTGTCCTCTTCCGGTGTCGGGGGCTGGGGTTCAATGGGATCGGGTTTGTTGCAGGCGCAGAACATGGCCAGCACCAAGGTCATAAGGGTCAAAATTCGGATACTTTTCATATTGATTTAGGTAAAACGATGGCTATTGCTGTCCTTTCGCCAACTGCTCCTCGATTTCGGCCTCTGTTTTCCCCAGCAACGTCAGATATTGCTGGAACACTGGCGTGAGGGAGTCGTTGGGGTAGCGGTTGATGAAGTCGCGGTATTCGCTTTCGGCGCTGCGCCAGTCGCCGAGGATGTCGTCATAGACGATGGCGCGCTGCCAGTAGCAGAGGCGCGCCTGGTCCAGTTCGGGATACTGCTCCTGGAACTGGTTGAAGATGGCAAGCGCCCGTTTCGCGTTCCGCGCCCGCGCCTCCATGTTGCCCTTCCGGTCTGCCGATTTCGCCAGGATCATGCTGCCCACGCCGGCACGGTAGAGCATTCCCGGGGCGAGGGTGTCGCCGGGATGTGTCTCCGCAAAGGCCGTCGCCCGGTCGATGAAATTCCCGAATGCCGTGGTGTCGATGATACCGCAGGCGGCGTAAAGGGAGTCGGAATAGTGGTATGCCGCCAGCAGCGAGTCGGATTCCTGCTGGATTCTTTTCTGCTCGGCGCGCTGGCCGCCACCACAGGAAGCCAGTATCAGAGCGGCGATTGCTATTGGAATTATTCGTTTCATTGTCATCAGTTGTTACAGCCCCACACAAGGCTTGAGCCGCAGTGTGGGGTTAATTGCACTCTGTGCGTGTTGCCTCTCCGAGGCTGCTTAAGGAATTATTTTTTCGTTTTGTAGGCCGGGTGGACTTTCCCGGCGGCGATGTCGTTGAGCTGGCGTTTGAGCACCATCTTCTTGATTTGCGAGAGGTTGTCGGTGAAGACTTTGCCCTCGAGATGGTCGTATTCGTGCTGGATGATGCGGGCCAGGACGCCGCTGATGTCACAGTCGTGGTATTCGCCCTTCTCGTCGTGGTAGGTGATGTGGATGTCGGATTTGCGGATGACATCCTCGTTGATCTTCGGGAGACTGAGGCAGCCCTCCGCGAAAGGAACGTCGTCGCCGAAACGCTCGGTGATGGTGGGGTTGATGAAGGCGCCCTTGAACGGCTCGTGGTCGGGGTAGATCTCTTTGTAAGGGGTGGAGTCCACCACGAACACGCGGACGGACTTGCCCACTTGCGGGGCGGCTAAACCGACGCCTTCCGCATGGTACATGGTCTCGAAAAGGTCGTTGACGAATGTCTTCAGCATTTCGTCGTTGAGGTCAACTTCCACGGCGGTTTTGCGCAACACCGGGTTTCCATATAATACAATAGGTAATATCATTGTTCTGAATTTCTTGAATTTATCATGTCCTGTTGCTCCAGATAGGATTGCAGAATGATGGCCGCGCTCATCTTGTCGACCAGCGACTTGTCGCGTCGGTCTTTCTTCTTCAACCCGATGTCGATCATGGTCTGGAAGGCGATGCGGGAGGTGAAACGCTCGTCGATGCGGGCGAGTTCGGTGCCCGGGGAGATTTTCGGCAGCTCCTTGCGCAGGCGGTTGACAAACGGCTCGATGTAGCGGCATGACTCCGACGGGGTGTTGTCCAGCTGCTTGGCTTCGCCCACGACCACCACATCGACCTTCTCCTTGCCGAGGTAGTCTTTCAGAAAGTCGAAAGCCTGCGCCACTGGGACGGTCTCCAGGGCGTGCGCGCAGATGCGGAGCTCGTCGGTGACGGCGAACCCCACGCGTTTCTGTCCGTAATCAATGGCCATTACTCTACCCATTCTCTGGAATTTTTTTCGGGGCGCAAAGATACTATTTTTTTCGGCTTACACGCTTACTGGCTTACAGGTTTGGCAGGGCTTGCGCATCCTCTTTTTTATTTGGGCGATCCGGCGCGGCGTAGGGGCGACGCTTCTCTTGTGTTGACCGTTTGATTCGTGTCTGCGTCCTATTTGCACCCTATCAGAGCAGCAGCGGGCATACTATTTTTCCGATAGTTCTCCGATAGTTCTTCGATGATTTATCGGAGAACTATCGGAGAACTATCGAAGAACTATCGAACAAATGGGGACTCAATTCGCTGGCAGATGTATGCCAAAGGTATGGCAACTGCTTGCCAACTGCTCCGCGGCGGCGAATCATCCCATCCCCCCGCCCGCGGACTTCCCCCGCGATCCGGCCTCCCCGCGGTTGTCCGCATCCGCCTCGAACAGTTGAGAGGGAAAAAACCTCCGCCGGCTTTATGCGACACACTTCAAAACCCCGTGCAGTCGGAGTCCTTGGAAGTTGATGCGTAAGCCCTGCAGGTTCGGGGAGCAGGGAAGAATGGCAGGCTGTGTGCCAAAATGGCAGTGTTTTTCCCGTTGAAAACCACAGACATGATTTTTGGCACAGTTGTTGCAATAGATGGCCGCGTTCGATTGCGAACTGCGTAAAAAATCAACGAAGTAAAAATAATTAAAATCATACAAAAATGGGAAAAATCATTGGAATTGACTTAGGAACTACCAATTCATGCGTTGCGGTGATGGAAGGCAATGAGCCGGTCGTCATCCCCAACAGCGAAGGCAGAAGAACCACGCCGTCCATCGTGGCGTTCGTGGGCGACAACGAAAGAAAGGTCGGCGACCCTGCAAAACGTCAGGCTATCACCAACCCCACCAAGACCATCTTCTCCATCAAGAGATTCATGGGCGAGACTTACGACCGCGTGACCAACGAGATCAGCCGCGTGCCCTACATCGTGGAACGCTCCTCCAACAACATGCCGAAAGTGAAGATCGACGACCGTTCTTACACGGC
>JAEEIG010000135.1 GCA_016281255.1 Bacteroidales bacterium | reverse complement strand
ATGTGAAAAACACCGACAACGGCCGTTTCTCTTTGGTCTATCGTTACAACTATGGCAGATTTTACGACAAAAAGGCCGGCATCACCAACAATTTCCTCGACCAATTGGAGAGCGAAAACCGCACGCTGAGCCAGATCAACCGCGAGATGTACGACCTCGCCTGCTCCTATTCCATCGGTTTCGGCGACAAATATGCCACTGTATATATCAACGGCCTCAGCGAGAACATGGAGAAGGCCATGGCCATCGTGGAGGACATCCTCAACCACCCGAAGATTTCCGAGGAATCCGTCAAAAATTCCATCGCCGACGTGCTGAAATCCCGTAACGACGCCAAATCCCGCCAGCAGACCATCTTCCAGAGAATGCTGAGCTACGCTTCCTACGGCAAGGACAACGTGCGCAAATATTTCGTGACCAATGAAGAAGTGCAGAAAATCAAGGCTCAGGATGTCATCAACCAGATCAACACCATGACCTCCCAGCCGCAACGCATCCTCTATTACGGCGACATGAGCCTCAACGACCTGCAGAAGGTCATCACCGACAAGCACAGCGTGCACCCGGCCAAAAAGCCCGTCAAGATGGGACCCGACTTTGACCGTTTGGCCACAAGAGACAACAAGGTCTATTTCGCCCACTACGACGCCAAACAGTCCCTGTGCCGTCAGCTCACCACCTCCATCCCCGCCAACTGGGGACTCAGCCCGCAAATCGAGATGTACAACGAATACTTCGGTGGCAGCATGAACTCCATCGTCTTCCAGGAGATTCGCGAGAAACGTTCTCTGGCTTACTCTGCAGCGGCTTACTATGTGGAACCCAGCGAAAAAGGAAAGTGCAACTTCAACATGACCCACATCGGCACGCAGAACGACAAGCTGATGGATGCCATGGAGGCCTTCACCGACCTGCTGGACAACATGCCTGTGTCGGAGCTCAATTTCGACCTCGCCAAGACTTCCCTGATTTCCCAATACCGCACCAACCGCACCCGCAAGATGAGCATCATCAACTACTATCTCACCTGCGAGGAGATGGGTCTGAAAGCCCCGATGGACAGAACCAATTTCAACGCCATCCAGAAGATGACCATCAACGATGTGAAGAACTTCAACGCCAACTACATCAAAGGCCAGAAGAGAGTGGTCGTGGTGCTCGGCAACGAGAAGGAAGTGGATCTGAAAGGACTTGAGAAGTACGGAAAAGTGACAACATTGACGTTGGAAGAGATTTTCGGATACTAATCGGCTTTTATCTATTGGATTATAACGAGACGGGACTGTTCCATTTGGAGCAGTCCCGTCTTTTTTCCTGATCAGTTTCCGAATGTCATCACAAATGTGGTGCGAGGTCGGGTGCGCAACGTGAGGGTGCCCCCGGAAAGCCGCATGATCTGGCGGGAGATGCTCAGCCCGATGCCGGAACCCTCCTTCTTGGTGGTGAAGAACGGGATGAAAATGCGCTCCTCGATCTCCGGCGGAATCGGACCGCCACTGTCGGTGACCTCGATGATGACATCTTCGCGCTCGTTGAGGAAGGTTTGGACATCCACCCAACCGCCGCTCCCCTCTCCTATCGCCTCCACAGCGTTCTTCAGCAGGTTGTTGAGCACGCGACCAACAAGGTTCTCGTCGGCGTGCAACAGCATGTCGCCAGGCTCCACCGACCAACGGAAGTCGATGCGGACGTTTTCCGGCACGGACTGCACCAACTGCACGGCGCGTTCTACCAGTTCCCGCACGTAAAACAGGGTCGGCGCAGGCGTCGGAATGTGCGTGAACTGCCGGTACGACTCCACAAACCCCTCAATGCCCTTGCCCGTGGAGTGGATGACATCCAAACCCTTGTATAGTTCGGAATCCTTTTCGGGTACCAATTCGCGCAGACTATCGCTCAGCGAGGTGATCGGACTCATAGAGTTCATGATTTCGTGGGTGAGCACGCGAGTGAGCGAAATCCAGGAGTCTATCTCTTTGTTGTCCAATTCGTTGTGGATATCGTTGACAACCAAGATGCGGATGTTTCGGTCGCGGATGCGGCTTTGCGAAACCTGCAGGGAGAGCTGTCGGGTGCTGTCGCCATCGTGGAGCGTGAGTGTGCGGATGTCGCCCGCCGCCGACAGTAACAACATATCCGCCAGTCCGTTACTGACACGGTCGAGCTGGCGGATGTGGGTCAGCACAGGGAGTCCGAAAAGCTCCGAGGCCGCGCTATTGGTCTGCGTGACAAAGCCCTGCTCATCGTAGGCCACGATGCCGGTACGCACGTTCTCGAGGATCTGGGCGTAGTAGCGCTCCTTGTCGATGGTCTCCTGACGGGTGCGGCTGAGCATGTCGCGGATGCGGTTCAGCGAGGCAGCCAGCACACGGTCGCTGCGCCGGGGATCGCCCTCGGGGAAGGTGAAGCTGAAGTCACCGCCCGCCACCGCCTCCGACAGGAACTTGATGCGGTTGTTGATCCGCCGGTTCCGCCGGACGAGGAGCCACGTGGTGACGGCCCAGGCAATTGTTATTCCTATTATGATTATCGTCGTCATCGTATCATTGCATCATCGTATCATCGCATCATCCCAT
>JAEEIG010000134.1 GCA_016281255.1 Bacteroidales bacterium | reverse complement strand
CCGGGCTTCTGTCCCAGCGGGACATGGCGGCTGCGAGGGTGCGCTGTCCTGCCGGGCTTCATCCCCTGACGGGGAAAGTCTGCCGTTCGGAATCGAGGGAGGCACTCCCGTTTCCCCCACGCCACAAATCACTAATCACTATTCACTAATCACCACTCACTGGACTTTCACCTTCTCCGCAAAAGAAAAGGACTCCGAAACCGGCCTAAGCTACTTTGGGTCAAGATATTACTCCTCCGACCTGAGCGTCTGGCTGAGCGTGGACCCACAAAGTGACAAATATCCTTCGCTTTCGCCGTATGTTTACTGCGCGGATAATCCGGTGATGTTGGTGGATCCGAATGGGGAAGAAAATATGTATGCTTTCCATTTTGCACAACGTTATCTTCTAAACAATGTTGGATCAGTGAAAGATATTGAATCAGATTCTTGGTATGGATATAATCAAGGACAACATAGAACCTTGACTAAACAAATCCCGACGAAAGAATCCTGCTACGGTGTAATTTGGCACGCATATATGAATTCGGGGGATAAAATAACCTCCTATCTTCAAACAGGCTTTTCTGACAGATGTAATCATTTTATAGGCAGAGGTCTTTCTGTAAGGTGGTTCAAACAAGGCAATAACACACCTGCAAACCAGGATGGATTGAGCCGATCTTTTGAAACTGATATCATGAAAGGAGAAATCGGAGATATCGTCTTTATGAAAGGTCATGCGGCCATGTTGGCAGGTTTGCCTGAACAAATAGAAGAAGATGGTAATACTTATGTGAAATTAAAAGTGTACACCTCTACATCCGATAGTGGTTTTATCGAACAGGATATCGTTTTTGATTCCGACAAGAAAAGTCGAACTACAGGATGGTCTGGTTTCGAAGGATATGGTCAACTTCATCAAACACAAGGGAAAGGAAACCCTGATTTAGAATGATACTATGAAAAAAGAATATTTGTTATTGTTCTTTCTAGCAGCTTGTTTGAATAGTGTGTCCAGCCAAACACATACAGCTGTATATGAAGATGAACGTTACATGGTATGTGCGTTTAAGGGGTTTTATAATCATTGCATCGTCAAACACGAATTGGAGGATGGAAAATGGATGTTCTTTTATTCAGGCACAAACAATCTCGCAGTTGTTGCTCATATAAAGGACAAAACTTGGAACGGGTATTATTACACATATAGGGAAAACGGATCGTTATCTTCTATGTCAACATATCAAAACGACAGAAGAGCAGGAGAATGTCGGTCTTATTGGCCAAATGGTCAAATGCACTTCAAAATGTTTGAGCCAGATGGAGAACTACTGGTTTTGGACTCGTTGGGGAAAATCACTCGACAAGAAAAGCCCTCGATAGACACGCCATTCAGAAAACCTTTCGTTCCTTTGAATCTCGAAGATATTCTGAAATTCTTTGATGTCCAGGATACGTCAATGATTTTATACAGTAAGGATTCCATACTTAAACTTACTCACTATTCAATTCAAAACATTTCGATTCATGAGATACAAAGCAATGAGAGTGCGAAAAACTTTAACAAATGTTCTCAATGGGCTGCCCCTTTGATTGGAATTAGCAGAGAAGAATTGTTGAACAATTTGGGAACAGACTATTATATTATGACAGAGTCATTTATAGACTATTCCCTGGATGCGAATGGATCTGCTATATTGGACATCAATTGTGTGCCGAAGTATTTTCTGCGATGTTGTTTAGGGAATGATATTGTTGAAAAGTTGTATGTTGTTGACAAGAACAAAGATTTATCTTTTCGTGCGATCAGTTTGTTATTAAGCAATCTACCAAAAACAATCAATGATATTGACAAAAACCGATCCAACCAATGAACCGCCACCGAACATGTCGCCAAAAATCGATGAATCCCCATCCGGGGATTTTGTCCGCGAATCGTTCTTCCGCGAGCTAGTTGCTTGCGTCCAAATGGGTGAGATCTGCATAACCCTATGCCCTGATCTTGGCAAAATGATCAAGATAATGGTTGAGTGCAGAAAGTTCGGTCAGGTTGGAATCGAGGAATGTTAATGACCTGCAAGCCGTTATGTAGTGCCCCTTTCAAATTATCGCGGAGCACAATCAAAAAAATTGTACCTTTGCAGGTTTTTATAATATAGTATATGCTTATGGTAAAACCCTCTATTCCAAAAGGTACAAGAGACTTCACGCCCGTCGAGATGATGCGGCGCAATTATATTTTCGACACCATCCGCAACGTCTTCCACAAGCACGCTTGTCTGCCGATCGAAACCCCCGCGATGGAGAACCTCTCCACCCTCATGGGCAAATACGGCGAGGAGGGAGACCGGTTGCTGTTCAAAATCTTGAACTCCGGCGACTTTACCAAAGGCGTTGATTTTCAGGATGGAACGCAAAGCACGAACAAATTGGCGGCGCAAATTTGCGAGAAGGGTCTGCGCTACGACCTGACCGTTCCCTTCGCCCGTTTCATCGTGCAGCACCAAAACGAGCTCACATTCCCCTTCAAGCGCTATCAGATGCAGCCCGTGTGGCGCGCCGACCGTCCGCAGAAGGGCCGCTACCGCGAGTTCTACCAGTGCGATGTCGATATCATCGGCAGCAACTCGCTGCTCAACGAGGCCGAATTGGTGGAGATCACCGACGAGGTGTTCCGCGCTTTCGGCATCAACATCGTCATGAAGATCAACAACCGCAAGATCCTCAGCGGCATTGCGGAGACCTTCTGCAGTGCCGACCTGGTGACCGACCTCTGCGTGGCGCTCGACAAGCTCGACAAGATCGGGCGCGAGGCCGTGTGTGCCGAGATGCTGGAGCGCGGCATCTCCCAGGATGCGATTAGCGGCATGGCTCCTCTCTTCGAGCTGAACGGCCTTTCCAATGATGAGGTTCTGGCAAAACTGGAGCGGATGTTGGCCGGTTCCGAAACGGGGCTTCAGGGCGTGGCAGAGCTGAGAACGGTGCTGGACTATGTGTCTAAGATGCAGATAGCCACCAATTTGGAGATTGACGTGACGCTGGCCCGCGGTCTGAACTACTACACCGGCGCCATCTTCGAAATCAAGGCCACGGATGTGGCGATGGGCAGCATCTCCGGAGGCGGTCGCTACGACAACCTCACCGGCATCTTCGGACTCAAGAACATGTCGGGGGTGGGCATCTCCTACGGTGCCGAGCGCATCTACGACGTGCTCAACGAGCTGGAACTCTTCCCGCAGCACATCCTCACCCCGATCACCGCGATGTTCGTCAACTTCGGCGGCGACGACGAGATCTACGCTTTGCAGGGACTGCGCAAGCTTCGCGACGCCGGCATCCCCGCCGAAATCTACCCCGACAAGGCCAAAATCGGCAAGCAGATGAACTACGCCAACGCCAAGGGCATTCCCTACGTCATCATGGCCGGCGAGAATGAACGCAATGCCGGCATTTATACGCTCAAAAACATGCAGACGGGTGAGCAAAATTCGCTGTCAGTTGATGATATACTTGATTTATTGAAAAAATAATTCCTTGAGCAGCCTCGAAGAGGCAAGACGCACGAAGTGCAATTAACCCCACATAAGCGACGAAGGAGCGTAATGTGGGGCCACCCGGTAGAGACGATGTGCACATCGTCTCTACAACAACAAACAAGCAAACCCATCCAATGGAAGAAGAAAACCCCAAAACAGAAGAACCCACCCCGACCAGGAAATATAGTCCGTTATATGTCCGGATTCGCAAGTTCTGGTACAAAGTGCTGGAATTCACCCATCTGAAGGACGACACGGACTACGAGGCCACGTTGAGCTCCATCTCGAGCAGTGTGGAGTTCCGCGGGGTGAACTTGTGGGTGCTGGCATTCGCCATCATCGTGGCTTCCGTCGGGTTGAACGTCAACTCCACGGCGGTCATCATCGGCGCCATGTTGATTTCGCCCATCATGGGGCCCATCAACGGGGTTGGTCTTTCCATCGGCATTCTCGACGAGGATTTGCTGCGCAAGTCGTTGCGCAATTTCCTCATCATGGTGGTTATCAGTTTGATAACCTCTACGCTTTACTTCCTGGTTTCGCCGTTGAACGAGGCGGGCTCGGAGTTGCTGGCGCGCACGCGTCCCACCACGTATGACGTCATCATCGCCTTCTTCGGCGGTTTGGCGGGCATTGTGGCCACCTCGCGCAAAAGCCAGCCCTTCACGGTGATTTCCGGTGTCGCCATCGCCACCGCGTTGATGCCGCCGCTCTGCACTGCCGGTTACGGAATCGCCACCTGGCAACCCCGGTTCTTCGGCGGCGCGCTCTACCTCTTCTTCATCAACTCCTTCTTCATTGCGCTGGCCACTTTCATCATGGTGCGCTTCCTCGGGTTCCCCCAGAGAAGGTACATGAGCGACAAACGGCTTGTCGCTGTGCGGCGGATGATCTACCTGTTTGCCATCCTCGTGATGATTCCCAGCGTCTTCATGGCCATCAACCTCGTGCGCGAAACCGCCTTCAATTCGCAGACCATCAAGTTCGTGAACGAAATACAGCAGACCCCGTACTTCAAGAGTGTGCAGCTTGTCGGCTCGAAAACCGACTACACCAAAAACGAGCAGACCATCACCCTGCGTGTCGTCGGAAAGCCGCTTACGGCGGACGATATCGCCAAAATCCAGAACGTGATGCGGACAGAGTATGGTCTCGAACATGCCAGGTTGGTGGTCCGCCAGACCGAAAACCTCCTTGATGCCACACAGCAGAACCAGGTGATCGAGGATATCATCGACAAGAAAGACGCCGTGATCGCCCAAAAGGATTCCATCATCGATGATCTGCAGGTGCAGATCGAACGTGCGGGCGGTTTTTCGGAGAAGACGGAGCGGCTGGTCCGCGAAATCCATACGCAATATCCTGATTTGCAGACGATTGCCATTACGGAAATGAGGTGCTACGACCCCAAGACTTTGGAGCGCAGTCTGATGCCGGCCGTCTATCTGAAATGGAAAGACGGTCGCCAACATCCTGATTCCGAGAGGAAACTGGTGGAATGGCTGAAGGTGCGGATGGACGTGCAGGAGGTCAAAGTGGCCCGGATTGATTGATCCGCATTGCAAGAAAATAATGGAATTGTGTAACTTTGTTCAGCTTTTAGAGTATTAACAAGAAATAATATTGAAGAATTAATTAACAAGAATTATGAAACCTAAAATCGTTATTGGAAACTGGAAAATGAACAAGGACTTCGAAGAAGCCGAAGACCTTATCACCACCATTGAGGAAGAACTTGCCGATTATCAGCTTCAGACGGAGGTCGTGCTCTGTCCGCCCTCTATTTACGCGGAGCTGGTCACCGACCATGCCAGCCTCGAGGAGAGCCGTTTCTATTCCGGCTTGCAGAATGTGAGCGAATTCGAGAACGGCGCCTACACCGGCGAGATTTCCGCCGAGATGCTGGCATCCATGGATGTCGATTTCTGCATTGTGGGTCACTCCGAGCGTCGCAAATACTTCGGCGAGACCGACGAAATCGTGCTAAAGAAGATGCACCGTCTCCTCGACAACCAGATTGTCCCGGTGATGTGCTGCGGCGAGACGCTGGAGGAGCGCAAGGCCGGGAAGCATTTCGAAGTGGTGCAGAAGCAGATCGAATCCACCATCTGCACGCTCACGGCCGAAGAGTTGGAGCGCACGATGATCGCCTACGAACCCATCTGGGCTATCGGCACTGGCGAGACGGCCACGCCCGCGCAGGCGCAGGAGATGCTCTCCTTCATCCGCTCTCTCATCGAGAAGAAGTTCGGCACTGAAATGGCCGTCTTCACCTACATCCTCTACGGCGGCAGCTGCAACGGCAAGAACGCCCTCGAACTTTTCAGCCAACCTGATGTCGATGGCGGTCTCATCGGCGGCGCCTCCCTCAAACCCGATGATTTCATCAAGATTATTGAGGCGGCCGAAACCGTGATTAAGGAGAATTAGGCAACAGGCAATAGGCAATAGGCAATAGGCAATAGTTTACCCCCCCCCCACCCCCCCAAAAAAAAAAAAAAAAAATAACAACTCCATTTAAACGGGGGCCCGCAAGGCGGGGGGGGGGAGTAAAAAACAAAAATTAAT
>JAEEIG010000133.1 GCA_016281255.1 Bacteroidales bacterium | reverse complement strand
AGCAGCACATCGTCGGCCTCCACGTAGGCGAGGTGTGCGCGGCCGTACTCGCGGGTGGAGCTTGCCCCGACGACACCGCCGCCAACTTGCGCCAAATACTGGGCACCGTAGCAGATGCCGAGCAGCGGATAGTGGCCTCTGATTTCGGACAAGTCGGGTTTGAAGGCGTTGGCGTCGTTCACCGAGAACGGACTTCCCGAAAGGATAACGCCCTTGATGTCAGGGTCTCCGAACGGGAACTTGTTGTAAGGCAGGATTTCGCAATAGGTGTTCAGTTCACGGATTCGACGCGCAATCAGCTGCGTGTATTGGGAACCGAAGTCTAAAATAATGATTTTCTCCATCGTTATATTTTTCCAAAAATGAGGCGCAAAGGTACACAATTTCCGAATGCGCACCGACAATTATTTGACAAAGTCACAACGGATGCGAAATGACATAGACTATAACTTTGGCTATTGGCTTTTAGCTGTTGGATTTTGTGTTCTTCACCGCAGTTCTTTCACCGGAATCTCATGTCCGAATGCGTGGTCTTGGTAGGATTTTTCCCAGAGAGGCATGGCGAGCATGATGCGTTCAATCGTATTCACAAACGCTTCGTCCTCAGGATCTTCCGAAGCCATCAAAGAGGGAAAGAAACTTATATCCGAGATGGTGCCATCGGGATTTACCATGTAATGGATGACGATATCGTCCATGTCGCGGTCGTGGATACGCGCGAGGGTCGCCGAATCCTTGATTTGCCCCTTCAGCCAGGAGGCAGGTGTACCGTACTGCTCCGGAAAAATGGGCTCGGGGTGGTAGCCTTCAAGTGCAAGCCCACCACAATAAATTTCAGGATAATCGTACCATGACGGTTTCGGTGCCGTTGCCATCGTATCAACAGGGTTGTTTCGAAGTGTGTCGTTCACGGCTGTCGTATCGGTCGCAGCATTCACCGTATCGTCAGGATTCAGTTCGGGCTCGCCCTGCAGGGTGTTCGGGTGACAACTAACTGCCACCACCGAAGAAAGGGCGATGCCAGCGATGGAGACAGCTTTGCCGAGGCTTCTCCGTTTGCGCAATTCGCTCTCAATATAGCGGACTTCGGCCTCGCAACGGGGACAGGTGCCGCTGCATTCCCCCTCGAAGGTGCATGCAGGCTGCTCCAACGGGATGTCGTTTTCCCGCGCCACTCGCCGCCGCACATCCTTCAAGTACTCACAAGTATGTTTGCCTCGGTTCATTGCTTAAATTATTTCGATGCTGCAAAAATAGTATCTTTATCTATTATTAGGATGCAAAAAATCCAAAAGGTTGCAGTTGGGTGAAAAAATATATTCCTTGAGCAGTCCCGAAGGGACAAGACGCACGGAGTGCAATTAACCCCATACTAAGCAACGAAGTTGCGCAGTGGGGTTACTAGAATATCGTGCCTCTGGCACGCAACGCCAAAGCTCCATTGCTTTCGATGGAATTAATCGTATCAGTTTTTCAAAAAATCAGGGAACACCTTGCGAAAGCAGTATTGTAGGCATCAGATAAAAATAGTATTGATTTTCATCCGAGTTTTTCTTATCAAAAATCGCTCGACCGTCAGGAACACCTATACATTCATCACATCCTGATTTTCGATAGAGTTTGGAAATCTTGTAACGAGAAATTATCAAAAAATTTTTGCTGAAATCTACCGAAGGAACAACATATCCCTCGTTTTCAATATTTTCCCGCTGTTCTTCGGACCTAATAATAAACCAATCAAACTCATTTAAAAAACCTTCAGCCGCAAGATCTTCAGGTGTATGTTCTTGACTTGTCACATACGAAATCTCCAGCTTTTCCCCAATGAGATACTTTGTTAGAAATAATAATCCAATAATGGAGATGACACTTATAATTAATATCAAATACTTTTTCATATTACGACAAATGATTGAATTTGATTTTTCCATAACGCATACAGTGAGCTTTTTATTTTGAAGAAACTCATCTATTAGGATACAAAAAGTTCGAAAGGTTGCAGTGCGTTGAAAAAAATTTCACAAGTTTTATCCATCTGTTATTTTTTTGTATTTTTGCCGCATATTATTCATGTTATGAAAAAAGGAGCCTATAAGACAAAAAAGCAAAATCATTCTGTAGTGCAAGAACCTCTTGCCACTTACGGTATTTCCCACAGTCCAGTTGTCATAAACGACTCAGTGATTCCCGATGGGTACATGTCTCTTGAACAATTCGGAGAAATTTTCCACCAAAAACTCGATGCCAACTATGAAAACTCACAAAGTATTATACCATCAAAAATGATGATATAATAACCGTTTCAGCTATTTTGCGAAACACGTCGTCAAGTATGCGGGCTCGCATCCTCCGACCTGAACCGCTTCACATACGGAATGTAGCGGCCTAAATCCTTACATCTTGAATATCCGGTGAACTTCCGAAGATTATCCACAATGATGTAATTGTTTTCAAAATACTTAAGAGGAAAATAGTACGTTTCCCCATCGGTCAACTCCACAAATATAAACGACGGGTTCATTAAATCCCGGGTAAAACCCACGTGCTGAATCTGCTCCCAGTCAAAATGGGTTACCTTTTTAAAGTCTTCTTGACTAAAATCACTTTTGATACCATCTTTCACATTCAACGCGCCACCAAAGGTAAGACCTTCAGGAGCAATAGTGATAAATCCACGTTTCCTTCGATTGCGAAACAGCCATCCAAGCACTAGCAAGGACACCATCAAGAAAAGAATAAAAAAACGCCCTCCTGTTGCCCAATCCCCAAATATTAAAATAATGCCTAATAAAATCTCTCCGAAAACCTCCGCAACCAGCCAAGAAAATCCAAAAAGACTTGTAAACGTATAAGTGTACGTTTTCTGAGGAGCAGATTCTACGGGAAACTTGTTTGATTCGGTGGACATAATTATTGGTATTGATTTGATTCACAGGCAATAACATCACAAATACACACACCCCCCGCAACAATCCTCTTTCGCGCCCGTGACGCTGCGCAGGCAATTGTTCACCCCTTCCAAACGAAGCAATCCCAAAAAGGCGAAAATCAAGGCCTCTTTGTAATCGACGATTAAGTCATCAGGTACGATTACTTTTAACGTATCTCTTTGATGCTGAATTTGTTGGATTAAGAAAGTGTGGTGGGCACCGCCACCGGTGACTAACATGGTGCGGGCGGCTTTCGGCACATTTGCGATAATCTGCACGGCAATGTGTTCCACAACTGTTCTGGACAAATCGGCAAAGCTGTGTTCTGGCAAAAACGACATCAAAACGGGTGAGAAAACCTCATCATACCACTCTTTTCCCAAAGATTTGGGCGGTTTTTGACGATAATAGTCCAAATGGTTCAGCTTTTGCAGCAGTTCGGGGATGATAATGCCCTCTTTGGCAAGCCGGCCGTCTTCATCGTAGGGCATTCCGGCACGGTTGGCCAAGGCGTTCAAGGCCATGTTGCACGGTGAAATGTCGTAAGCAATTCGCTTGTTTTCAGAGCGATAGGAGATATTGGAGATGCCGCCTAAGTTGAGGCAGGCATCGAAATCGCCAAAGAGCAGTTCATCACCGATGGGCACGAGCGGTGCACCCTGACCACCCAATGCCACGTCTTTGGTGCGGAAATCGCAGACTGTGCGGATGCCCGTCCGTGCCGCAATCACCGCCCCGTTGCCGATTTGGGTGGTCAGCCCGATGCCAGGCTGGTGGAAAACGGTGTGCCCGTGCGAGGCGATGAGATCCGGTCTTGGACCATCTCCCAACCAAGAGTTGATGGCTTCCGCGAAGACTTCTGCCACATCGTTATTCAACTTAACGTACTCTAATGCAGAAAGATACGGAGCATTGGCCAACCGCGTTTTGAACGCTTCGGAGTAGGGCATATTGGTCGCTTTTTCGATACGGTAGTTCCATTTTCCGATGTCATCCTTTTCGAAACGACACCAAGCCAAATCGATGCCGTCCAAAGAGGTGCCGGACATTACCCCGATGCCTTCGCTCACCTTTTTCATGCGTTTAGAATTGTCGTTAACTTGTTGAGATGCATACTGTTGGAACCTTTAATCAGCACCATGGCGTTCTCAAGAGGATGTGCAACGAAGTAGGCGTTGGCATCTTCCACGTCCGCAAAAACGTTCTTTTTGACCACCTTCCCGAATTCCTGTCCCACGAAGTAGGTTTCAATGTGCAGATTTTCAGCTAATTGCGATATTTCAGTATGTGCTTCCACACTGAGGTCGCCCAATTCGCGCATGTCACCCAAAACGGCCACCTTGCGCGGATGCTCCAGCTGTGACAAGTTCTTCAGCGCTGCCGTCATGCTGGTCAGATTGGCGTTGTAATAGTCGGAAATGATGATGTTGCTGCCGATACAATCAACCTGCGAACGATGGTTGGATGGCACGTAATTACCTAATGCTTTGGCAATTGCCTCGTTCGCGATGTGGAAGTACCGACCAACAGCTGCTGCCGTCATGAAATTCCAGATGTTGTAGCTGCCCGTCAAATGGGTCTGTACCTCCTGCTCCCCGATGCGAATTTTCAGATACGGGTTCATTTCCACTATCTGGTTTTCAGCGTCTTTGCCATAGAAAACCACTTTGTCATAATTCAGATTCTCGCGCAAGATGGAGTCGGTTTCGTTGACGAACAAAGTTCCATTATTAGCAATAACATGTTGATACAGTGCTTTTTTCGTCTTGATAATGTTTTCCTTGGAACCGAATCCCTCAATGTGCGCCACTCCTATGTTGGTGATGAGTCCGAAGGTGGGTTCTGCGATTTTGCAGAGGTCGTCAATCTCTCCGACGTGGTTCGCGCCCATCTCCACGATGGCCATCTCGTCCGTCGGCTTGATGGAGAGCAACGTGAGCGGCACTCCGATGTGGTTGTTGAGGTTGCCTTGTGTGCAAGTTGTCTTGTAAGTGCTTGACAACACGGCGTTTATCAATTCCTTCGTGGTGGTTTTGCCGTTTGTGCCGGTAATACCGATGACGGGCATTTTCAACTGTTGGCGGTGATAGTTGGCCAACTGTTGGAGCGTCTTCAACGCATCCTCGACCACCACGGCGCGGGGGTTGTCCTGCAAGTCCCGGTTTTCGGTGATCACGTATGCTGCGCCCTGCTCTAACACGTCGAGGGCGAACTTATTGCCGTCGAAATTGGCACCTTTGAGGCACACGAAAAGGCAATTCGGTGTCAGATTGCGGCTGTCGGTGCAGACGCAAGAGGATTTTTGGTATTTTTCGTAGAGGTTTTTCATTATGGTTTTGGTTTTTCGTTCATGATTCCTAATTCTTTGTATTTGATGCTCAGGAGGTCTTGTTCCATTGCGATTTTGTCGATGACTTTTTTGAGGATGATGTCGAGTTCGCTGTTTTCGGTGTAGTTGGCGGGACCGATGTAGTCGGCGCGTTTCTGTTTGATGAGTTTGATGCATCGGTCGCGGGCACTCACGGGGCGGTCGGGGGTCGCCACGGAGCTGGGGTTATAGACCGCGATGGTGGTGCCGCCGTAGAGGTTGACCATCTTCATGGCGGGCACGTCGGTTTCCCCGTCGCCGATATAGATGAGGTTGGAGAAGGGCACGGCGCGTTCGTCTTCCGGCATCGATTTGTTAATCAGGGTGTTGTCGTAGGAGTTATAGATGCCCTTGTTGATGCGGAAGAGGAATTGGGTCTTGTTGGTGTAGTTGACACCGAGTGCGGGCCAGCAGGCGGAGCCGTTTTCATCGTACTGAAAACCAGAGGCATAGACGGTTTTGAAATATTTGGCTATGCGAGTGCCTTTCACGATTTCGCGCAGTCCGGAGGAAATGATGAAATGCTCCAAATGGAGGTTCTGTTCGGCGGCGTAGGTATTGATACGGTCGAAATAGGTCTCCACTCCTTCGAAAAAAGTGATTTTCTCGCCGTATTTTTCGAATGTACTTTCCCGAATATCCAGGTTTTGCTCTTTCGCTTTGATCAACATCAGGTGCATGTAGGCGAGCACTTCGTCCATGTCGTGCTTCTTGGCCATCTCGTTGGCTTCCTGCCAGAACTGGCCTTTGTCCATGTTGAGATCCGGTATGAAGTTGTACTCCTGCATGTTGCCCGGCGCCAATGTTCCATCGAAGTCGTAAGCAATCGCCACGTTTCTGTTTTCTGTAATCATATAGTTATCAATATCTTAGTATTAAAATCAAAGAATAACCTATTATGGCTGCAAAGATATTATTATTTTGCGAAAACTTTTTTATCTTTGCCGTTTTAATGAAAGACTCGAAAATGTTGAAATTAGCAGTCGTCATATTGAACTGGAATGGCAGGAAATTTTTGGAGCAATATCTGCCCATATTGCTGAGAACGCTGCCTGATTATGCGGAAGCGGTGGTTTGCGACAACGCCTCCACCGATGATTCTGTCGCTTTCATGCAGGAGCATTTTCCGCAGGTACGGCTGTTGCAAAATGAAAAAAACGAAGGTTTTGCGCGAGGCTATAATCTTGCGCTTCAACGAGTTGAGGCCAAATATTATTGTCTGCTGAATTCCGACATCGAGGTGACCGACGGCTGGATTGAGCCGGTAATCGAACAGATGGATGCCAATGAAAAGATCGCCGCCGTTCAACCTAAACTGCTTTCGTACTACCATCGTGACGAGTTTGAATATGCCGGGGCGAGCGGCGGGTACATCGACAAATACGGTTATCCGTTCTGTCGCGGGCGAGTCTTCAGCCATGTGGAGAAGGACCATGGGCAGTATGACACCGAAGCCGACGTTTTTTGGGCCACTGGTGCCGCCATGTTCGTGCGTAGCGATGTTTACCGTACGATGGAGGGGCTCGACGATGACTTTTTCGCCCACATGGAAGAAATTGACTTCTGCTGGCGCATCAAAAACATCGGCTATAAGGTGAAAGTGAACCCCGCTTCGGTGGTTTATCATATCGGCGGTGGTACTTTGCCCAAAAACAATCCCAAGAAAACATTCCTTAATTTCCGCAACAGTCTCTATCTGCTTATCAAGAATCTGCCTGACGACAGAATCCGTAAAACATTGGCACTAAGATTCTTCCTTGATCAATTGGCGGCCTTTTCCTTCTTGGCGCAAGGCCATTTCCGGGATTTCGCCGCCGTATATAAGGCCATTTTCACTGTTGCGCGTACGTACAAACAGTTTTTGGCAAAGCGCAGTACGTTGCCCAAACTTGCTTTCCAGGATTGTTATCCTGAATCAGTAGTGAAGTTGCACTATCTCAAGCATAAGAAAGTTTTCGACGGTAAATCGTTCTCATAATCAATTATCAATATGGAACTTTTCGCCCAATTTTACCATTATTTGTTGCCGGTGATGGCGTTACTCGGCGTACTGGTCTTCATCCTTCTGCAGTTCGTCACCCCGGCTTACGGCATGACTTTCAACAACCGCTGGGGCATTTCGGTGCGCAGCAATTTGGGTTGGTTCATCATGGAGTGTCCGGTGTTTTTCACTATGTTGTTGCTCTACTTCATCTCGTTGGGGTTGAATGTAAAGCCGTTCAACGTAGTGACATGCGTGATGTTCATCTTTTTCGAGTTCCACTATTTCCAGCGGTCGTTCATTTTCCCGCTGTTGATGAAGGGACAGAGCAAGATGCCGTTGTCGATTATCATCACCGGGGCGGTTTTCAACACGTTCAATGCCATTATGCAGGGCGGTTGGCTCTTTTTCTTCTCGCCCGCCAACGCATATCCGATTTCCTGGTTTTGGTCGCCTCAGTTTCTCTTCGGCACCGCGCTTTTCCTGTTCGGGATGGTCGTCAACCTGCATTCCGACCGTGTGATCCGCGATCTGCGGCAGGACGTGATGGACAACAATTACTACATACCGCAAGGCTGGATGTTCCGCAAAATCAGTTCCGCTAACTATTTCGGCGAGATTCTGGAGTGGGCGGGGTTCGCCATCCTCACTTGGTCGGTGTCGGGCGCAGTCTTCCTGCTGTGGAGTCTGGCCAACATTGTGCCGCGTTCCAAAGCGGTTTATGAGAGATACACACAGTTCTTCGGTGAGGAGTTTACGTCGTTGAATCGCTATAAGATTTTCCCGTACATTTATTAGGCAATAGGCAACAGGCAACAGGCAAAAGTGAATGGGCAACAACGTACAATAAAATTAAAAATTCGCTGTTTATAAGTAATTTTCAAGGCAAGGAATCAACTTGGTGAAAGTTGTATCTTTGTTCGTTTGTAAAATAGGTTATAATCAGTGAACTATATGAAGATAATCAAGACGACCCTGTTGCTTTTGATGACAGGATTTTTCACCATTCAGTTTGCTTCCGCGCAACGCACGGAGAACTTTAAGTCACCGCAGTATGAGTACCAGACTGCGGTGGATTTGTTCAACAAGGAGAAGTACGGCTCGGCGCAGCAATATTTCAAGTATGTGTATGAGAGTACCGAGGACAAGCAGCACGACTTGAAGACCAATTCGCTTTTCTATCAGGGAGTTTGCGCTGCCAAGCTCGACAACCAGGATGCCGGATACCTGCTGCAGACCTTCATCGACCGATATCCGGTACACACATCCGTGCCCGAAGCGCGTTACTATCTGGGCCGTTTCTACTTCGCCCGCAAGAACTACAAGAAGGCCATTGCGCAGTTTGACGAAATCTACGAATCGGAGATTCAGCCCGAAAATGTGCAGGAGTACCATTTCAAGAAGGGCTACTGCTATTTTATGACAGAGGATTATGACAACGCCAAGATGATGTTCCGCAAAGCGCGTGAGGAGGAAGGCCCCTACAAGGAACGAAGTGCCTATTTCCTTGCCTATATGGCCTATCAGGCTGAGCAGTACGATGTCGCACTTGAAGATTTCCTTGCGTTGAACAAGAATCCCGAGTTTAAAGACGAGGTTCCTTACTTCCTGACGCAGATCTACTTTAAAGAGGGCCAGTATGATAAAGTGCTGGAAGTCGCGCCCGAAATCACCACTCCGAAAGACAAGAACCAAGCACAGGTGGCACGTTGTCTGGCGCTGTCATACTATAACCAAAACCGATACGAAGAGGCTGCGGAGCAGTTTGCCAAGTTGCAGAACACCGAACTGGTTACGATGAATCGCAACGATTGGTTTGCGATGGGCTTCACCAACTACCGCGTGAAGAAATACAACGACGCCATCAACGACTTTTCCCGCGCCGCCAACGACAACAAACCTGACGCGATGACCCAGCAGTGCTATTTCCTGATCGCCGACTGCTATATGAAGACCAATCAACGGACTCTTGCGGCGCAGAGTTTCAAGGAGGCCTCCAAGTATGATTTCGACGACAATATCAAGGAAGAGTCTCTCTTCAATTATGCCAAACTGCAGTGCGAAACCTCCACAAGCCCGTTCAACAACGGCATCGAGGCGCTGCAGGACTATCTCAACCAGTACCCACATGCGCAACACAGCGAAGAGGCCGCCGACTATTTGTCAAGAATCTACCTCTCCACAAAGAACTACCAGGCTGCCATCTCCTCCATCGAGAAGCTGAAGACGAAGAGCCCCTCCATCCTGAAAGCCTACCAACGTTGTACATACAACCGCGCTTTGGAACTGATTAACAACAAGAACTACAAGGATGCTATCACTTTGTTAGGCAAAACGTTGTCGTCGCCTTCCGATAAGAAAACCCATCTTGATGCACTCTATTGGAAAGCTGAGGCGCAATATCGCAACGAACAATACAAAGATGCCTATTACTCCTTCCAGAATTATCAGAATGCAGACAGGGCTTCCGCCAATGAGTATTATGTAAGCTCTTATTACTCACTTGGTTATGCAGCATTGAAGCTCAAACGTTATAAAGATGCCGGCAATCATTTCAAGACCTATCTGAACAAGGCTAAAAATTCGGAAGACCTTGAAATCCAAGCGGACGCTTCAGCACGTCTGGCAGACTGCTACTTCATGCAGCTCGACCTGTCCAACGCCATCAAGTATTACGACCAGTGCGAGCGCTTGGGTCAGTCGAATGCTGATTACGCAGTCTATCAATTAGCGAAATGTTACGGCTATCAGAAAAACAACAACAAGAAGATCCAAACGTTGGAGCGCTTGTTAAATTCTTATGGTTCATCCAGTTACAAAGATGATGCGGAATATGATTTGGCGGTCACTTACCATACGCAGAACGACTATGCCAGCGCTATTTCCGCATATAAGTCCTTCATCAAGAGCCATCCGAAGAGCCAGTATATCCGTCAGGCGCACACCCGTTTGGCGCAGGCTTACCTGAACAGCGACAATCCGCAGATGGCCATTTCCACTTACAAGTACGTTGTGGAGACCTATCCGGGTTCGCAGGAGGCGAAGGACGCGCTCGCCAACTTGGAGACCATCTACACGGAAAACGGCAACACCAGCGAGTTCTTCGACTATGTGCGTTCCAAGAACATGAACATCTCCGCCGATCGCAAAGACTCCATCGCTTTCAAGGCTGCGGAGACCAAGTATAATCGCGGTGACTGCGAGTCGTCCATCGCCGCTTGTCAGGATTACCTGCGGCAGTTCCCGAATGGTTCGTTTGTGGCGAAGGCTCATTTCTACAAGGGCGAGTGTGAGTACGGCATGAGACGTTATGATGATGCATTGGTTGATTATGAGGCGATTATCAAGAATTTCAAATCGGAATTCAACGTGACCGCGTTGCATAAAGCCGCTTCTATATTATATAATGACAAGAAATACGCGAAGGCGTTGACCTATTTCAACAAGCTGATGGAGAACACCACGGCGGAAGAGGAGGTGATCTACGCCAACAACGGCGCGATGCGTTGTGCCTACTTCCTGAAGGATTATCGTTCGGCACTTACGAGTGCGGAGAACATCATCCGCTCCAACCAACCTGATCAGGATCTGCTTTCGGAAGCACTGTTGATTGCCGGCAATTCCGCTCTGGAACTCAAAGAGACAGCTACAGCCAAGAGCTACTACAGCCAGTTGATGCCGAAGGGAAGCAACGATCTCTGCGCTGAAGCCGCTTATCATCTGGCCGATATCGCGTTGAATCACGACAAGAACCTTGATGAGTGCGAGTCGCGCATCAAGGCTATCCTCGGCAGCGACTATTCATCCGAATATTGGTACGCGCGCACGTTCATCCTGTATGGTGACCTCTACAAGGCCAGAGGCAACTACTTCCAGGCCCGACACACTTATCAGAGCATTGTAGATAACTACAATGGCGACGATTTGGTGAAGATGGCCCAGCAGAAGATTGCGGAAGTGGATGCACTTGACAACAAATAATCGATAATTGATAACGGATAATTGATAATTGGAGAGATGAAAAAGATAACAATATTGGTTTTAATGGTTTTTTGCGCCCGTTTTTTGCAGGCGCAGGTGGTGGACTCGGCACAGTTGTTGATCAAATATGTGCCGAAGCTGACCAATTCCACCAAAATTAACCAGCAAGCGGTTTTGAGAGACACGGTGGTGAGCGAAGAGGTGGAGTTTAATTATGTCATTGCGCCGAACAAGCCGAATCTGGACTTCGAGCCGGGCGACATGCAAGTGGGCAAACTCAACCCTGAGGTGAAAGAGCGCTATTACCGGAACTACATCAAGCTCGGTTTCGGCTACCCGATCACCCCGCTGGCGGAGCTGTCGATGCACAATTGCCAGAACCAGAAGTATTCGTACGGGTTGAATTTCCACCACTTTTCGTCATGGGCGCCCCCCATTGGCAAGGAGCAGAAGAAATATGCATACGCTCCCACCAGCGACACGAGGGTGCACCTTTTCTTCAACCGCATTTTCAAAAACCACACGCTCTATTCGTCGGTTGATTACAATCATGAATTGGCGAACCTTTATGGCTATTCCACGGATTGGGTGCGCGAAGGACTCTACTATAATCCCGAACAGTATTACAGCAAAGAGTACCGCGACAGCATCAAGAACAACTTCAATCATGTGCACGCTGAGGTCGGTTTCCGCTCCAACTATTCGGAGGAGGAGAAACGTTTGAAAGAGGATGTACGGGTTAATTACGACTTTCTGCGTACTTATTGGCGTAATGTTGAACACGGAGTCGGCTTGCACGGCATGTTGGCGTATGATGCAAAATTCATGAAAATCTCAGGTTATCAACATTATCAGTTGGATATTGGATTGGATTATTTCCATAATATGTGGAGTGACAGTATCCCGATGGGTACGGATGGAAGCTTGTTGAGGCGCCGTGCCGACAACAGTTTCATGTTCGAGCTCAGGCCGACTGTGCGCTTCAGCATTCGAGAATATCACCTCGTGTTGGGTGTCGGTGTGCCGATTCTCAACCAGTTCAACAAGACACAGTGCCCCATCTATCCGGTGGCGGAGTTGCAGATGGGGCTCATCCGCAACGTGTTGAACCTCTATGTCGGAGTGGATGGCAAGAGTGAATATACCTCCCTGAAGAATCTGCTGTATGAGAACCCATACGTGAAACCCAATCTCGACACTTTGCGTTTCACCAAGTGCCAGCTCAGTATATACGGAGGGGTCAAGGGCAAAATCACCCAAAAGCTGAACTACCATATTGCCGCCCGCTACTCTTATCGTCGCGACCTGCCGTTCTATATGCTCGACACGGCCAGTCTGTTGAAGAACCAGTTCGATGTGGTGTATGCGAAGAAGGGCACGGAGTTGGACGTGACCGCCAACCTGACTTGGGAGGCCATCAATCATCTCTATTTGACGTTGACGGGGCGCTATCATGACTTTTTCTTCCTCGAAAGCTACAATTGGTTCGGTTCAGACACTATCACAGGCGGTAAACCGCTCTATATCCCGCGTTGGGAGATCGGTTTCGAAGGGAAGTACATCCTGAACAACAAGTTCATCTTCACCGCGAATGCGAAGGTGGGCCTTGACCGATGGGCAGTGGTGCCGACGTATGAGCAACCCGTGGACGAATACGGTTATCCTACCGGTCCGGCGGCATTGGTTTATAATCTCGAAAATGATATCCGGAGAAAAGCCGGCGACAGCAAGACCGTAAAGCCGGTGCTGAATTTCGGTCTTGGCTTTGAGTATCTAATTACCAAACAGTTCACGGCATTTGCCAATGTCAACAACATCGGTTGTCAGTATGCCACGAACTATTATGGATTCAACAATTTCGGCGTCAACGCGATTCTGGGTGTAACCTATTCCTTTGGCAATGAGGCGATAAAGCCCATCAAGAACAAAAATGTCAAGACTGTAACCCCGGTTTTTTAATCCTATGAGAAAAATCGTTTTTGTCATCTTGTTGATCTCGGTGGTTTTGTTTTCTTGCGATACCACATACCACGAAACCATTCCTTACAAGAAGGTTGATTTCACAATCTATCCGAACGAGACGATGTACTGGCGTCTCAACACCTATGGCGGTCATGAATATTTCACCGGAGGGGTGGCGGGGATTGTGGTTTACCGGCTTGACGAGTGGAGTTTTTACGCCTACGATCGCGCCTGTTCTCTCGATTGGGAGAATCCGGAATCGTGGATATGGGTACATCCGAACGGCATCATGCTGATAGACTCGTTGTGCGGGTCCACTTTTAATATTCTGGACGGTTCAGTGATCACGGGTCCCGCGCGGTGGCCGTTGCGTCAGTATTACACCCGTTACGACGGATACCAGTTGCGCGTGTTCAGTTAACAGCCGGCCTGATTCGGTTTTACAGGTGCAGGGACACGACAGTGTTTCTGCACTTTTTGTATATTTGGTATAGTATTGTTTCACCATGTTAATAAAATAATATATAGTATATATTATATATAGAATTATGTTATATAGTGTTGATTTTTTTTTGAATAAATGAAGAATGTGAGTAATCCGTATTGATAAATTTTATATTTTTGCAAGCTTATTATAGAGTGGATAAAAGTTTTATGTTTAATATAAATTAGTGGCTATGATTAAAAAATTACTCGCAACTTTAGGGGTAATCCTCCTTTTCACAGGTGCGGCATTTTCACAGAGCAGCCGAATTCAAGGTAAAGTAGTGGACCAAACGGGTGCCGGATTGGCCTTCACGAAGGTTTTCTTGAAGGTGGGTGACCGCGTGGTGAACTACGCAAATGCTGACCAGAATGGTGATTACCAGATGTTCAACGTCGAAGCCGGAAAATACGATCTGGTGGCGGATGCACAGATGACTTGTAAAAGGTCACAAAGAAAGACGGATGTCGAAGTGCCTTCAGGCCAGGTCTTGTTTATCGATTTCGAAATCGACTGCACATCAGATGTGGGAGAGGTCGTGATTATTTACGAACCTCCTGTGTTCTCTCAGGACAACACGTCATCAGCCAACCGTTTGTCCGGTGATAACGTCCGTACAACCCCGGGTCGTTCCGTGACGAGCGCTTTGGCTAACTTGGAAGGTGTCTCTTCCGTGGACGGTGCCATGACCAGTGTCCGTGGTAACCGTTCAGACGGTCAGCAGACCATCGTCGATGGTATGCGTGTCCGTGGTGGTACAGGTGTCTCCATGTCCTCCATCGAGGAGGTTCAGTTGATCCAAGGTGGTGTGCCTGCCGAATATGGTGATGGTACCTCCTTCACGGTCATTACCACCAAGCAGGCTCCGAAGGAGTTCAACGGTTCTGTCGAGCTCCGCGGATCCATCGACGGTTACAACAATTTCCTGGCTGCTGTTTCTGTGACGGGTCCCCTGTTGAAAGGTAAGACGAAAAACGACCCGACCCGTATCGGTTTCTTGTTCAGCGGCGAGGTTTCCTACACTCATGACGGAGCTCCGGCCCGTGGTGGTACATGGTTGGCCAATGACGAGACCCTCGATGCCATCATCGCCAAGCCGCTTCGTTACAGCGCAACCGAGTTCGGTGTTTTCTACCAAGAGGCTGCTTACCTCACCAGCGAATCCTTCCACAAGGAGCGCGTGAGAAAGAATGCCGGTTCTTGGGATTACCTTGGACAGCTCAAACTCGACTTCATCTTGGGTAAGAACCACAACATGAAGTTGACCCTCAGCGGATCATACGAATACGGTATTGGCAAATCCTGGGGTTCTACTTACGCATTGTTTGACGGTGCCAACAACCCCATTTCTTCCTCCAGTAACACTCGTTTGAACGCTCGTTTCACCCACCGTGTGGTGACGAACGACACCGCTACCCTGAAAAACTTGACATACGAACTCAATGCTTCTTACATCCACAATGCCGGTGAGTCTTATGCCGCTCAGCATAAAGACCGTTTCTTCGAATACGGCTATGTGGGCCAATTCACTACCTATAAGCAAAAGAGTTACGAATACAAAGATGTCCTTACCCTGAAAGACACTATTACAGGTGAGGATATTACTATCTATGGTGCCAATGAGTTCCAAGGTTGGTACGATTCCTTGGTCACCTTCCAAGTTAATCCCAAATACAATGTCAACCCGATTCTGTCTCAATACACCTTGAACTTCCTGGAAGAGTTCCCGGTGGAAAGAATCAATGACTATTTGGGACTTCCTTATGACCTTGACATCTATCAGCGTTTCGGTGCTTTGAGAAACGGTGATTCTCCCGACATGATTTACTCTATGTACTATTCTCCCGGTACTGTGTTGGGTGGTTATAACAAATCCTCCATGGATCAAATCGGCTTTAAGGCCAGCGTCTCCATGAACATTCAAAAGCATGAGCTTAAGTTCGGTTTCGACTTCGAGAAACTGAAATACCGTGGATATGGTTTGGCTCCTGTCACTTTGTGGACCCTCATGCGTAACGAGGCTAACTCCCACATTACGGAGTTGGATAAAGATCACTGGATTCTTACTGATGATGGTGAGAATGTTTGGGTTGACTATAATCGTTTGGTTAACCTTGACGACCAGACCGTTTTCGACAGAAATCTGCGTCAATCCCTCGGTCTTGATCCCAATGGTGACGATTGGATGGATATCGACAACATGGCTCCCAGCACTTTCGATATCGGCATGTTCTCCGCAGAGGAACTCCTGTTGGGTACCTCTTCCGGTACCAACCCTCTGGTGAGCTACTATGGTTATGACTATACCGGTAAGAAGTACGACAAGAAAACTTCCATCGAAGACTTCTTCAACAACGTTGAGAATGGCCAGAAGACCTATAGCATCGGTGCTTACGAGCCCATCTACATGGCTTTCTACATTCAGGATAAATTCGCCATCAACACCTTGCTGTTCAATGTCGGTTTGCGTGTTGACCGTTTCGACGCTAACCAATCAGTGCTGAAAGACCCGTACTTGTTCCGTGAAGCTTACACCGTTGGTGATTTGAAGAAAATCAACAGCAGCCTCAGCGACAAGTTCGTGGGTAACGCCGGCGACGACTGGGTCGTTTACTATCAAGGCAACGACACCTATTTGAGCGAGGCCGACATTGCCGGTGACAACCAGATGTACACCTCTATCGTGGGTTACCGTAACGGTGACACTTGGTACAATGCCAACGGTGAAGAGGTTACCAACCCCGAGGATGCACTTTCACTCAGCGTCAACGGACCTATCCTCAAGAACGAGATCGACCAGATGAACTCCATCACCAAGGTGGAAGCCGGTGCATTCACCGATTACAAAGCCCAATGGTCTGTGATGCCTCGTGTCTCCTTCTCTTTCCCTGTGAACGACAACTCTTTGTTCTACGCTCACTATAACATCATCACCTCTCGTCCTACCAACTTGCAGATTTCTCCTGTGGATTACTTGTTCATTTCCAAGCGCAACTCTGCCAACGACATTATCAACAACCCCAACTTGAGACCTCAACAGAGTATCGACTATGAAATCGGTTTCCGTCAGAAAGTGGGTGCCAAGTCAGCTATCAGTATCAGCGCTTACTATTCAGAGAAACGTAACCAAATCCAAGCTTACCGTTTCACTGGTGCATATCCGAACACGTACTACTCTTATCAAAACATCGACTTCGGTACTGTTCAAGGTTTCACCTTCTCCTACAGAATGAACAGAACCAAGAATGTCACCCTCTCTGCTAACTATACCTTGCAGTTTGCAAAAGGTACCGGTTCCAGCAGCCAATCACAGCTGGCTATTATTCAAGCTGGTCAACCTAACTTGAGAACTCTGACCAACCTGAGCTTCGACCAACGTCACAGAATCGGTGTCAACTTCGACTATCGTTTCACGAGCGGTCAAGACTATAAGGACAACGGTGGTCCTGTCGCCACGAAGGTTGTTGTGAACGAAAACGGTGAAGAGACTGTCAGAGAGATCGAATGGTTGGCCAACACCGGCTTCTCCCTCCTGTTCTCCGCAGCTTCCGGTACTCCGTACACCCGTTCCAGCACTCCTTACTCTAATATCGTGGCTGGTACGAACTCCACGCTCGCCGGTACTATCAACGGTTCCAACATGCCGTGGCAATATCAGGCTGACTTGCGTATCGACAAGACCTTCATGTTCAACTTCAACAAGAACAAGAAGGATGAGAATGGCAAGACCAAAGCTGCCAAGATCGGTTATCTGACCGTTTATGTGGATATCCAGAACCTCTTCAACTTCAAGAACATTATTTCAGTGTATGACTATACTGGCAACCCTGATGATGATGGTTATCTGTCAGCTGCTGCTTATCAACAGCAAATCAACTCTCAAATCTATGTTCCTTCTTACATCAACTACTATGAGATGAGAGTCCAGAACCCGTATAACTACAGTCGTCCGTTCCGCGCTAGTTTAGGTATTCAATTCGGCTTTTAATCAATAGAAAAAAATAATAAGATATATGAAAAATATTAAACAAATTTTCTGCTTGACACTTCTTATGGTGTTCGTGATGACTGGGTCATTGCGCGCCGAAAAAGTCAAAGGAGTGGTTAGAAGTTCTTCCTCACCGAAGGCGGAATCTGCTACCTGTCTTCCTGCAAGTAGCTCCAATGAGTTGACGGTGAACAATGTACGCGCCTATATCGAAACGGGTGGTACAATGTGGTTTAAGGAGGTCGCCGAATATGAGGTACCGAAAGGCTCTGGCAAAACTTCCATGTTCTGCGCCGCATTGTGGATCGGTGGTCGTGACTCCAACGGTCAGTTGAAGTTGGCTGCTGTCCGTTTCAGACAAGTCGGTGACGACTATTGGACTGGTCCTCTGAAACTCACGGGTGCCAGTACCACACAGTCCATGTGTATCAAATTCGACAAGCATTTCAAAATCACCCGTGCTGAAGTTGACCAGCACATTTCCGGTCACGGCACTTCCGGTTATGTGATGCCCGCAAGCATCGCCAACTGGCCGGCCCATGGTGATGAAGGTTACTCCTATTACCTTGCTCCCTTCAAGGATGTCAACGAGAACGGTGTCTATGACCCTGAAAACGGTGACTATCCTTACTATGATGTCAATAACGACCTCTGTCCTTGGACGGAAGACAACATTGCCAAGGCTGCTGCACATGCCCTGCCGAGAACTCCCGAGGACTTGCTGTACTACGGTCCCGACTGGCACAACAGCAATGGTATGATTTACGCTGACCACGTGTTGAAGGGCGATGAAACCCTGTTCTGGATCTTCAATGATAACGCAGGTGCTCACACCGAGTCCCAAGGTCAGCCTATCGGTTTGGAAATCCGTGGACAGTGCTTCGGATTCGCCACCAACGACGAGCTGAACAACATGACGTTCTACTCTTATGAAATCATCAACCGT
>JAEEIG010000013.1 GCA_016281255.1 Bacteroidales bacterium | reverse complement strand
CGTGAACATCGATACCACGACGAAACCGCCGGCACACCCTGGAATCGCGCCCAGCAGGCAGGCCAAAGCCACCTCCGCCACGGGACGACCATGCAATTTCTTAAATAAACGTCCTGATGATGAGATGTTTATAGATTCCACTACCGCCATCAACAACAACACCAACAGCGTGATGGACACTGACTCCTTGAATGCGTTCCAAAAAATACTCAATACGGTTTGCATGATAGATGGTGGACGTATGCGATACGTCCCTGCATATTCTCAAAACTGCTAACTGCTAACTAATTAAAGATTCAGGTTTTTCGCCAACGTCGGGTCCGTCTTCTTCGCGCCCCAGACTTTCGCGGAGATGTCGTGCGCCTCCTTGGGGGTCATCAGGTCATAGTGCTCCATGGCCCGTTGCACGAAAATGCATTGCTGGATCTGCGCCTTGTCGGTGACCACGGCTTCGGAAAGCGCCTTGCAGGAGGGGTAGCCGCACAGGTGGCAATCGACCTGCGGCAGGTTCTGGTTGATCTCGAACGCCCGTTTCATCTTCTGCATAGCCGCCGCCACATTGTCGTCCATCTTGTCCATGGAACGTGGCTCCACCACACTCACGTGCCGTTTGTCGGCCAAATAGTCGAAATAGTTGAGCAAGTCATTGTCTTCCGCATCCACCTCCTCGGAACACTTTGCCATTCTTTTGCGCTGGCGCTCGATCATGAGGAAACGGTTCTCTGCCGTGAGGATACCGCCGCAACAACTTCCATCGCAGGCTCTAAGTTCAAGAAAATCAATATCTTGTATATCTTCATCCTCCACTTTCTCCAGGAATTCGGAGACGTTGTGGATGTCGTCAATAGCCAAGTTGCGACCCGTGCGCAGCATCTTGGTTTCACCGCCGGTAAGCGGGTAAGTGATGCTGGCCTTCGACAGCCGATGGAATCGCACCGACTCATCGCACATCTGGTATTCTCCTGTCTTGATTACACGCAACACCTTGCTGTACAGATAGTTCATATTGATAACCCCATTCACAGGAGATTTGTCCTCGCCCACAGGACTCTTGATGGCCGCAATTTTCGCGGCACACGGCGTGACATAGAAAATACCTATGTCCTCCGCCTTCACCCCTTTCTCCAACAAACTCTTTTTAATATACTCGGCCGTCATGTCGAAAGGCGCTTTCGAAAGATAGATATTATCCACCAAAACGGGGAACTTCACCTGTATCAAGCGCACAATGGCCGGACAGAAGGATGAGATGACAGGTTTTTCACACGGCAAGTTTCCGCCTTCCATATCCCTGCGAAGATACTCCTTCAGGAAATCGACGCTCTTTTCCACCTCATACACATACTTGAAACCGATGTGCAGCAGCGCGGAAAGAATCGTCCGTTCGCGGATTTTCTCCTCGAATTGCGCCAAAAAGATGGACGGTACCAGCAAAACGGGGTACTTGTAGTCGTAAACCGTCTGGAAGTCGTCCTGCTCGATATAGATGGCGTTCACCGGACAGGCCACATAGCAGCGACCGCAATCGACACAGCGGTTCGGGTCCAGCACCGGATGGCCGTCATCCACATGGATGGCGCTGGTGGGACAGACACCCGTGCAATGGGAACAACCGATGCAAAGGTCGTATTTGAATTTTAATGCGTGGTGAAAATCGATAGCCATGATGAGTGGTTATTGGTTATGGGTTATAGGTTATTGAGGTTAGAAGGTTAACGGTTAATGGTTAATGGGGGTTATAGAGGCGGGCCATGGCACGTTTCTACTGGAAATAATTGATCATTTCAATGGTGGTGCCTTTGCCGACCTCGGAGGTGATGTTCAACGAGTCGGAATTGTTCTTGATGTTGGGAAGACCCATGCCAGCACCGAATCCCATCTCCCGGACTTTCTGGGAGGCAGTGGAATAGCCCTTCTGCATAGCCTTGTCGATATCGGGAATGCCGGGACCCTCATCGTCGAGCACAATCTTGATGTGGTCCTCTTCCAAATCCACGGTGATGTCGCCGCGATAGGCGTGTGCCACAATATTGACCTCCGCCTCGTACAGGGCGACAACCGTCTTCTTGACAATTTCGGGGCTCACCCCAATCTTCTTGAGCATCCGTTTCACCTGGCTGGATGTGGAACCCGCATTGGTGAAATCGCCGCCTTCAACGTGGTAAGTAAAATTCATAATGCGATTTTTGGTTAATAAACAGATTTAATAAACGGCCGACAGCCCGGCATTGTACAGGATTCCCGCAGTCTTATACATCGAGTATGTGGTGCGGATGACGACCATGTCGTTGTCTTCGGCCAGCTCCTTCATCTCTTCCGTCACCTCCTTGCCGCGTACAATCAGCATGTAGTTAATGTCCGACATCTCGCAGGTGCGAATCGACTGCAGATTGCTCAAACCAGTGAGCAACAGTAAGTTATTGACATTTTTCAGCGTAAGGACATCGCTCATCAAGTCGGAGGCGAAGACACATTCAACACGGCTGTCCAGATAATCTTCACCACAGACCACTTCTCCTTGTACCAAATTTTTAATCTCTTCGATTGTCATTTCTAAAAAATTTTTCGATCGTGAATTGGAAAAACAATCCGCAAAGATACGCTTTTTTTAAATGACAAACAAAAATCTATCTTTCCTAAAAATTTGTATCTTTGCCCGCTCAAATATAAAAGGAATATGAACGACGAAAAATTATTCACCGAATTCCCGCCCGTGACCACGGAGCAATGGGAAGCCACCATCAATAAAGACCTCAAAGGCGCTGATTATGAGAAGAAATTAGTATGGAGAACCGACGAAGGTTTCCAGGTTCGTCCCTACTATCGCGCTGAAAACCTGGAGAACCTCGACTATCTGAAAACGATGCCGGGCGAGTTCCCCTACACCCGCGGTGTCAACACACACGACAACCACTGGGACATCGTGCAAGAGGTGGAGGAGGCCGACCCCGCCAAGGCCAACGCCATCGCAGTGGACGCACTGAAACGCGGTGCCACCTGCATCGCTTTCAACGCCGCCAATGTCAACAACGACGCGGCTCTCGCCACTCTGCTCCATGGCATCGACCTGAACGTCAACGGTGTTCAGTTCAACCACGTGAAAAGCTATCTCGACCTGATGAAGAGCTTTGTCAACTACGTGGAAACCAACAATTTCGACAAAGAAAAGGTGCAAGGCAGCCTCAACTTCGATCCGCTGATCTACCGCCTCAAACATAACAAGTTCTGGAAATCCGCCGAAGAAGACATGAAACAGGCCGTCGAACTCATCGAGCTGAACGGCTGCATGAAAAACTTCAAGGTCATCAACGTGAACGGCATCGTGTTGCACAACGCCGGCGCCACTATCGTGCAAGAGTTGGCCTACACACTCAGTCTGGCCAACGAATACCTGGCATTCTGCACGGAAAAGGGCCTCAAACCCGAAAAAGTGGCCTCCCGGATGCAACTCACGCTCTCCGTCGGTTCCAACTATTTCATGGAAATCGCCAAACTGCGCGCCACCCGTCTGCTCTGGTCCACCATGGTGGCCCAATACAAGCCGGAATGCGACTGTGCATACAAAATCCATATCAATACCGTTGCATCCACTTGGAACAAAACCCTTTACGATCCTTACGTCAACATGCTCCGCAGCACCACGGAGGGTATGTCAGCCGTCATCGGCGGTTCCGACTCCATCTCGCTGCAACCGTTCGACGTGGCCTACAAGGAATCCGATGAATTCTCCCGCCGTATCTCTCGCAACGTGCAGGTGATCCTCAAGGAAGAGGCTTTCATGGACCGCGTGGTCGATCCCGCCGCCGGCTCCTACTATGTCGAAAATCTCACCAACTCCATCGCGGAAAACGCTTGGAAACTGTTCCAAAGTGTTGAACAACAAGGCGGTGCTCTCAAAGCTATCGAAGAGGGCACGATGAAGGCCGCCATCGAGGAGAGCTGCCAGAAACGCGATATGAACATCGCCACCCGCCGCTACGTGCTGCTCGGCACCAACCAATTCCCGAACATCAACGAGACGATGGCCGACAAGATCGAACGCATCGTGAAAGACGAAAACGAGGGACTGAAGACCTACCGCGGCGCCATGGCGTTCGAAGAACTGCGTCTGGAAACCGAAAAATACGCGAAAAACAACCACCGCCCGTCCGTCTTCCTGTTGAAAGTCGGTAACCTGGCCATGCGTCAGGCTCGTGCAGGTTTCATCACCAACTTCTTCGGATGCGCTGGCTACCAGATTGTCGAGCCCGCCGGTTTCGCCACTGTCGAAGAGGGCGTGAAGGCTGTGGGTGAAGCGAAACCCGACCTCATCGTGGTCTGCAGCTCCGACGAGGAGTACGCCACCCTCGGCGTGGAAGCGGCTAAACAGTGCAAGGCGCAATTCCCGAACACTCCGTTCCTCGTGGCCGGCAACCCCACCGAATGCATCGACGCACTCAAAGAGGCCGGTACGGACGACTTCATCCACGTGAGAGTCAACCTGTTGGAATCGTTACGGAAATACAACCAGCTGCTGCTGAAATAGTTGTAGATCCACACAATAGTATCTTTATGAAAAAATACGTGATTGCCTTGGTGGTTGCATTTTGCACCCTCAATTTGACTTATGCTCAGCACTTTAACGAATATTTTGTAGATAAAACTCTGCGAATCAATTATTTGCACATCGGAAACAAGAACGTGGAGAAACTGCAGTTCCATCATTTCACCCAAGTGAACCACTGGAACGGCACGCGCTCGCAGCTGGTGGAGCCCTATCACTACGGAGACCTCCTGGTCGAAGTGATCGACAACGCCTCGCGGAAGCTGATCTTCAGCCGCAGCTACTCCTGCCTCTTCACAGAATACCGCACCACCGAAAGGGGCGAAACCGAAATCGCCCAAATGGAGGAGTGCGTCAACATCCCGATGCCCAAGAAACCCGTCCGCGTGCGCTTTATCTCCTTCGACCGCTACCGAACCGCCACGATGCTGAAAGACACAGTGCTGGATCCTGAAAAACTGCCGATGGAGAAAGCCCGGAAAGAGTACGCCGTGATGAACCTCCATAAAGGCAACTCCCCCAAAAAGGCCATCGACATCCTCTTCATCCCCGACGGCTACGCCAAAAGCGATGCGAAAACGCTCCGCTACGACATGAAACGCTTCGCCAAATATGTGATGAACTGCACACCCTACAAGGAGAACCGCCGACACGTGAACATCCGCGCCATCAAGGGATTCTCGGAACAGTCAGGCATCACTCAGCCACAGAACAACCTCTTTGTCAAAACATTGCTGAACTGCACCTACAATGCTCTCGACCTCGACCGCTATTTGATGTGCCCGGGCGTCTGGAACCTCCACGAAGTGGCCGACGACGCACCCTACGACGCCATCATCATCATCTGCAATAGCGAGAAATACGGCGGCGGCGGCATCTACAACTTCTACTGCACCGTCTATAACCACGGACAATATCCTGACTACGTGGTGGTTCACGAAATGGGACACCTCATCGGCGGACTCGCCGACGAGTACTACACCTCCGAAGTTTCCGTTCAGGACTTCTACCCCGAAGGCGTGGAACCCACCGAGCCCAACTTGACCACTTTGGTCGATTTCGGCTCCAAATGGGCAGACAAAGTGGAGAGCGGCACCCCGATCCCCACCCCGCCCGTCAGTAAAGGGCATCCCGACTACGACCGTATAGGTGTCTATGAAGGTGGCGGTTACGTGGCCAAAGGCGTCTATCGCCCTACCCTCCATTGCACCATGAACAGCATCAGCTACAACGACTTCTGCCCCGTCTGCCGTGAGACATTGGAAAAGGTCATTCGCTATTACAGTCGGTAGGACTTTCTCCTGTTGATAAAAATTATCCTCTATTCGAAAAAAAAGTGTATTTTTGCACCCTGAATGGATGGATTACGTAAATATGGCCCGATCGTGATGCTCATGATAATGAGCCTCTCCTTTGCATGCCTTGCAGCAAATGCCTACTGCGGGACAAACGAAGCTATTTCACAATGTCAATCTGTTTCTGACTCATTAGTGGTTGATGATATTGATCTCGACCAATACGACTATCATGTTGTGACCGTTAAACATCACAGCCACATCGCTGATTATGTTAAGGCGTATGCTAACATGTCCATCCCCTTTGATTTGTCAAAAGCTAAGATTTCCCACGACCTCAAAATCGGTCTTGTTCGAAGATATTCACCCGGGGATTGTAGCTTCTCATGGGTGAATTATGCTTGGACTTTTCATATATTGAATAGAGATAATGGTATTGACTGTAATGCAGTCATACCATTATTTTTTTGTCCATGTTTTACCAACGATATGATGAAAGAACTATTATTAAGATGCTTATTCGTCTCCTTGGCATCATAATAATCAGTAAAAAGGAGACTAAACATCAAAAAACAAACAAAAATGAAAAAACAAATTGTTTTAGCACTGTTAGCTGTATTAACAGTAGGATGGTTTGCCTCGTGCAACAAGATTAACTTCCATGGTAATGGTGAATTGCCCCAAAAAAGCCAGCAGTTCATCAACCAGTATTTTCCCAACAGCAATATACTCTATTCAAAGTGGGATGATGGTCATTACGAGGTAAAACTCTCGGGAAACGTTGAACTCGAATTTGATCTCAACGGCAACTGGATTGAGATTGATTGCCATCATGCTCCCGTCCCGGCCGGCATTATTCCCGCTGAAATCGCCGATTATGCGACCATTAATTACCCGAACAACTTCATTGTGAAAATCTCCCGTCATAATCAACACTATGAAATGGAGTTGAATAACGGTTTGGACTTCGATTTCACTTTAAGCAACAACAACGACGGCAACAATGGCGGCAACAGTCAAGTCACCTTGCCGAACGCTGCTCAAATATTTATAGCTCAATATTTTGCAGGTACTACCGTTGTAAATGTTGAACTTGACGATTTCATTTATGAGGTTCTCCTCTCAAATGGCGTGGAACTCGATTTTGACATGAACGGAAACTGGCGTGAAGTGGATTGTCATACATTCGCGGTGCCACAAGGCATCGTGCCTGGAAGCATCGTCAATTACCTATCAACGAACCATCCAAACCATTTCGTTGTGAAGATTGAGGTCAAAAATCAAAGATACGAGATTGAACTCAACAATCATCTCGATCTTGTTTTTGACATCAATGGCAATTTCCTTTATATGGACTAATCAGCACTCCTGATGCGGAGAAGTCAATACGAACGTGCGATTTCAGGCCCTCCTGTTTCTTCAACCGGCGGGCCTTTTCTTTTCAAGTAGCACTCCTATAATCCTAAAAATCGTTAAAAATGCGGAAACCACTTGACAAGAGGACGAAAATTTATGTACATTTGCGCATTGCGATAAGATAATAAAAAAACATTAAGTATCAGAGCATTATGAGAATCATCGACGGAAAAGCGTGCGCACAGCAGGTAAAAGACCAAATCGCCAAAGAGGTGGCGGAAATCAAAGCCAACGGGCAACGTCCTCCGAGATTGGACATCTTCCTCGTGGGCGACCGCCCCGACAGCCTCTCCTACGTGAGCAGCAAGTACAAGACTTGCAAGGCGTTAGGAATGGACTGCGAACAGCACCTCCTGCCGGCGACAACCTCAGAGAGCGAACTGATGGTGATGATTGACGAATGCAACCGCAACGACGATGTCGATGCCATTCTCATCCAACTGCCACTGCCCGACCACTACAACTCCGCCCGCGTGCTCGATTTCATCGACTACCGCAAGGATGCCGACGGACTGCATCTGATGAATGTCGGATTGCTCCACTTGGGCGAACCCTATGTGATGCCATGCACCCCGAAAGGCATCATTACCCTACTGGAAACCAACAATATAGAGGTCGCTGGCGAACACGTGGTGATGATCGGGCGCAGCCAATTGGTGGGCGAACCCACCGCACAACTGCTGATCCACAGCGATGCCACGGTCACCCTGTGCCACTCCCGTACGAAAAACCTGGCCGAAATCGCCCGCATCGGCGACATTATCATCACCGCAGCCGGATGTCCGAACCTCCTTCAGCCCTACGATTTCAAGGAGGGCGCTGTCCTCATCGACGTGGCTATGAACCGCGTGAACGGCAAACTGCAGGGCGACGTTTACAGCGAAGCCACTCGTCCGGAATTGGAGAAGCGGCTTCGTGCATGCACGCCTGTGCCCGGTGGCGTCGGTCCCATGACCATCGCCATGTTGATGCATAACGTGCTCGATATCTACAAGTTAAGGATTAATGGTTAAGGGCTTAGACAGCCACGGAGGCATCTGACTCCTCAACTCCTCTTTGTCTCAAACTGTTCACCATTTCATAGAAGTGGTGGTATAAAGCATGCAATTTCTTCGCTTTCTTGCGATGAATGCGCATAGAAATCTGTTCCCATGTGCTTCTCATCCACAAACCTTCATGCCATGCGAAAATCCCGAGCGGGAACCAAAGCGCAATCCAAAGCACCGCCTGCCACCACAAGCCCCAGTTCAGCCCCATGACGAGCAACGTCGTGACGGAGAATATCGGGAAGAGGAGGACAGCGGTCAAAATAAGTTGCATGGATTGGGTATAGACATTATAATAGGGGTCCTCTTTGCCGGGCATAAACATCGGCGGAATGTAGTACATAATGGCGGAAGGAATGAGGGAGAAGAGCCAAAGAGGTAACAAAGCGATTTGAGCCAATGCACTCAGCACCAAACGAATAATGCTTTGACGTTTCTTCTCGCCACCATGCTCGTGGATGAGCATCTTCTTTTCGGTGGACTTAATATCATTCATTGTTTCGGTCAATTCGTCCGCCAATTTCGGGCTAACCGCCGCACCTGCCTCCAATTCAGCCCAGAGCTTTTGGTCGCTCTCCAAACGTTCCGGCAACACGTCGGGATTCTTGCCCATTGCCCTGGCATGCTCTTCTCCCACATTCGATCTGCGGATGAATTGGTAAAGGGTGTGACGCTCCAAATCTTCGGTGTAGAGCATCGTTTCCTTCACCCGCTCACGAACAGTGGGATTCAGATTGCGCATAGTCGTGCGCGGTTTCTGCTTGTATTGCTCATAATAGGGCATCAGCGATATAGGCTCGCCATAGTGAAGCACATAGCTTCCTTGCACGCCGTAAAAGGAGGAATAGTGAAGGGCCAACGGCACGATTTTCACATCTTTCTCGAAATTCATCTTCTCCGCCGCGCGGAAAGCAATCTCCAAATAACCGACCACCCAAACGCGCATCCAGCTCTCTTCATGGTGGTTAGTCTCCGGATAGATGATCACGCTTTCCCCCTCCGTGATTTTTTCCGCGGCGAAGTCCACCACAAACTTTGTTCTCGCTATCGCCTCTTCAATGCCCTCAAAATCCATACGGAATGCAGGCAACATACCTAACCAGTCCCAAAATTTGTTAATGATCGGAGACCACGTGAAAACACCGCCCATCGCCATCGCATAGGCGTGGGTGCGGTTGTCCATGTCAAGGATTGTCCCTATGGGGTCGATCGCGGGATTCTGGTGGTTGGCGGGAATCACGCAATGATCACCTAATTGAGGTCTGTTTTCCTCACCGATTACATATTTTTTGCGGTATAAAACATGATTCAGCAAAAAGCGGACATAATGTTTAAATAACCGAAAACCAGGACGTTTAGCCATAAATTCAGGTATTAAATTAACATTTTTTAATATTCCAAAAATAAGTGCAAAAGTAAATTTTTTTTCAATAGAAAACACCCCTGAAACTTTTGACCGTTTCAGAAGATTCAAATATGGGATACAAAGGGATATTACTTGTAGTTGATTTTGTCCGGCACAATGTAGGCGCTCGGATAGGTCAGCCTGATGACTTCCAAATCCTTATACGCTTGGAGACGGGAATAGTAATTGCCGACACGCACCTTGAAATAGGGCTCGTTATAGATGAGATAGGCTTTTGTGTACGGAAACAGGCTGGTGAAACTGCTTTTGGCAGCTTCGGCCTGCGATTTGGAATTCACACCCGAATAGGCGGCAATTTGGATGCGGTAGCCGTTGATTTCGCCAACTTTCCGCCAATTATTGATATAATCCTCCTGGATTCTGACGATGCCAGGCTCAATGTCATAACGCACACTTCCTTGCGCAAAGGCGAAAGTGAAAGAGACAGACAACAATATATATAACAAAAACTGCTTCATCATATTCCGCGGCAAAGGTATAAAAAATATTGTATGGCCATGCATTTCGATTAAACTCACGACATGGGTGGTGTTTTGGTTTGGCGTTAAGCTACGGGCGTAGCATTACCCAATCAAGATTTTGAGTCCTATGAGAATCAACACGACGCCGCCGGCGATTTCCGCGAACTGGCTGATTCTGGGGTTCGAGAGCCGTTTGACAAATGTGTACGCCAAAAAGGAGATCGCGAAGGAGGCGAGACCGATGACCATCACATTGCGGAATACATGTGTCTCCTGAATCATCGCGAAGCTGAAGCCCACGGCCAGCGCATCGATGCTGGTGGCAATTGCCAACAACACGACATTCTTCCATTTTGTAACATCCAGATGCTGAGGGTTTTCCTCCTCTTTTCGAAAACTTTCGACTAGCATTTTTCCACCGATGAAAGCGAGAATGCCGAACGCGATAAACGGCGCGATTTTACCCAATGGGCCTAACAACGATTCACCGAACAACCACCCGATCAGCGGCATGCCCCCCTGAAAAATGCCAAACGCCAGCGCAAACCGCCAAATGTAACGCTTTTCCAAATTCGGCTGCACCATCCCCACCACACAACTGATGGCAAAACAGTCCATCGCCAAACTTATCGACAAAAGAATCAACTCAATCCAGCCCATAACCGATGATTTCAAAAAAAGGTGCAAAAGTACGATTTTTACTTACACCAACACGAAGTCACCAACACGAAACCTTAAACCAAAAAAATGTACTTTTGCAACCTGAAGTTTTGAACGTAAAATATGAAGAATTTCGCTGTTTTCGGAGTGGGCGGATATGTGGCGCCACGACATTTAAAGGCTATCAAAGAAACTGGTAACCAAATGGTTGCCGCATACGATAAGTCCGACAGTGTAGGCATCATCGACAGTTATTTTCCGGAAGCCGCCTTCTTCACCGAGATGGAGCTTTTCGACCGTCATGTGTCGAAACTGAAAAACACGGAGATGCAGCTGGACATCATCTCCGTCTGCACTCCCAACTACCTGCATGACGCGCACACACGGTACGCCCTGCGTTTGGGCGCCGACGTCATCTGCGAGAAACCGTTAGTGCTCAATCCATGGAATGTGGATGTGCTGCAAGACGTTGAAAACGAGACAGGTAAGAAAGTATTCAACATTCTGCAGCTCCGATTGCATCCTTCCATCATCGCCTTGAAGCAAAAAGTGGACAATGCCCCCGACAATATCGTGTATGATGTTGATTTGACGTATATTACATCCCGAGGCCATTGGTATTACACCAGTTGGAAGGGCGCCGAGAGCAAAAGCGGCGGCATCGCGACCAACATCGGCATCCATTTCTACGACATGCTTTGCTACATATTCGGGGACGTGCAGGAAAACATCGTGCACATCTCCACCCACGACCGCGTGGCCGGATTCATCCGTTTCAAGAAAGCGAGAGTACGTTACTTCCTGAGTATCAATAGAAACACGCTGCCAAAAGAGGTGGCTGAGAGTGGCAAAACCACCTTCCGGCAAATCGTCATCAACGGAGAGCCGTTTGAGTTCAGCGACGGTTTTACCGACTTGCACACAGAGAGTTACCGGCAAATTCTGGCTGGCCACGGATTCGGTCTGAACGATGTACGCCCCTGCATCCAAATCGTCTATGACATCCGCAACGCCAAACCAATCGGTCTGAAAGGCGACTATCATCCTTTAGCGACACTCCCTTGCGAGAACCACCCTTTTGCACGATAAATCCAACGCCCTATGATCAAAATCCTCTTTGTGTGTCATGGTAACATTTGCCGCAGTCCGATGGCGGAATTCGTGATGAAGCAGAAGGTGGCGGAACGCGGACTCGCAGCGCAGTTCGAAATCGCCTCCGCCGCGACGAGCCGCGAGGAGATCGGCAACCCCGTCTATCCTCCCGCCCGCCGGATGCTGAACGACCACGGCATCTCCTGCTCCGGCAAAACCGCCCGCCAGATCACCCGCGCCGACTACCACTATTACGACTACATCATCGCCATGGACCGTAACAACCTTCGGAACCTGCAACATATTATCGGACAGGATGTTGACAATAAAATTTCCTTGCTGATGGACTACACCGACACGCCCCGCGACGTAGCCGACCCCTGGTACACCGGCAACTTCCAAGCCACCTGGGAGGATGTGCAAAACGGATGCGACGGACTGTTACTTGCGATTCTGTCGTAAAATTTTAAGGATTCATCGTTAAGAACAATTCAATAATTTGTAATTTTTAGCGCACAACTCTCTTGTTACCAGCGCATTGTGAAAAAGTTTCGAAAACCCTTGATTTTCGAGGCTTTTCGCTGTATTTTTGTCGCAACAAATGAAAAACGAAATGAAAAAGGTTTGCATTTTGACAGGGGTTTTGATGCTGTGCATTCAGTTATGGGCGCAAGAAGACAGTGCGACACATCGCATCATGTTCTACAATGTGGAGAATCTGTTTCACCCGTCAGACGACAGTCTGACAGCAGATGAAGACTTCACACCGGCAGGCAGCTATCACTGGACTTACAAGAAGTATTATCGGAAAGTGTCCATGATTGGGAAAGTGATATTGGCGGCGGGTATGGGTGACCCGCCGTGGCTTGTCGGTTTGGCGGAAATCGAGAACGAGAAAGCACTCAAAGACTTATGCTACAACTCGCCGCTGCGGAAAATCGGGTACAAGTATGTGCACTATGACTCCCCGGACCGCCGCGGCGTGGATGTAGCACTCCTTTACCGCGATAGCTGCGTGCGCATACTGCGCAGCCAAAAAATCCCCGTAGTGTTCCCGTTCGACACCTTCGCCTGCAACCGCGACATTCTCTACACAGTGGCGCAGTTCCCTTCCGGCGACTCCCTCCACGTGCTCATCAACCATTGGACCTCCCGCTACGGCGGCTACGCCGCCACAGTGCCCAAACGCAACTGGTATGCCAAAGTAGTACGCGACATCGTGGATTCGTTGATGAAAGAGAACTCACGGGCCAAAATCCTGATTACCGGCGACTTCAACGACTACCCAACGGATGAGAGTATGCGCAACTACCTGCGGGTGAAGGAGTTTGGTCCGCGCTTGCCCCGCGACACGCTCTACAACCTGATGCTGCCCTTTGCAAGGCAGAGTCTGCACGGCTCCCACAAGCATGAGGACTTCTGGGGCTGTCTGGACCAGTTTGTTGTGTCTGACGCCTGGTTGACAGACACTTGTGGTGCGCGTCAGGTGGGCGGCGCACACATTTTCGACGCAGACTTCCTGCTGGTCGATGACGAAAAGTACGGCGGAAAGAAAAGTTATCGGACGTTCCTCGGTCCGCGCTACATCGGCGGATTTGCGGACCATTTGCCGGTGTATGTGGTTTTTCGGGACGGGTGAGGGTGACTTAAAGCGAAAAAATGTTATTATAATTTTTGTATAAAATTATCAACAGGCTTGCATAAATCAACTTTTATGTTTATTTTTGCAGCCTCAAACAACTATTATTATGAAACATAACTTACTAATTGAACTATTGGAAGATGGCAGTAAAGTGAGTCTTTATTCCCCACGTTTTGAAGGGGAAGAATATACTGAATTTGAAAAGTTTCTTATTCGGTATAAGGATGAGTATCCTAAAGAGGTAGCACAGATTGTGTATCGACTTGACATCATTAAAAGAGATGGTGCAGAAGACAGACATTTCAGATATGAAGGAACCAAACGTGATAGGGTCATGGCTCTCCCATCCCATCTTGAGACATCGTCGTTGCGTCTGTATTTGCTGAATGTCCAATCAAAAATCCTGATTTTGGGCAATGGAGGAATAAAAAATTCAACGACATACCAAGAAGATGAGCATCTTAACAAATGCGTAAATACTTTGCAGAAAATTGACATACAGATTAAACGGATGGAACGGCAAAATATACTGACTGTCTCTGGCACAATATTACTTGGACAACTATCGTTTGTCATAGATATTGAGGATTAAAAAACATTAATATGAAAACCAACAAATTGCTAGATGAGATTAGACAAACCATGACACCGGAAATGAAACGGCAAATGGATTTGTCGGTTCAAATAGCCAATCGCATTTATGAGATAATGGAGGACAAAGGCCTTTCGCAAAAAGATCTTGCACATCTTTTGGGGAAAACAGAAACCGAAGTAAGCAGGTGGTTGTCAGGTACTCATAATATGACCATGGCTACACTTGCTAAAATCTCATCGGCTTTGGGTACAGATATTGTCAGAGTAACGAAAAAAAGGAATAGGAAAACTGCAATATTGTTATAATTATGAAAATGAAATCCCAAGTCCGAATTATTACACTTGTATGTTGCTGCATATTACTTTTTGCCAACGCATATTCTCAAAAAGACTCGTCCATCTGCGTGAAAAACAACGACACCCTCTGCCGCTTAATCTCCTTTTCTGACACCATATATGTCACAGATGCCAACGCCCACTGGACTGTGGAGCATTATCGTCATGCCTGTTATGGTGTATCCGAAGAGAAACTCAGCCAGCCATTGTGGATTTTGCATATCAAAGGCGACCTATGCGGCAAACTCTCCACTTTGGTGTGTCAACGTGCCGATTACTACGACCGTGGCAACCGTCTTTGGAAACCGATGAAACGGTTGAAGACCGTAGGAAACCCATCAGTGGACATCACGCTGGAATCAGCAGATTGTCAGCTGTTGTTTCAGTTTGAGGACTAATTTGTTTTTCTCCCGCAGAACCCGCAGATTCTCGCAGACTATTTTCTGCATAGATCTGCGGATTCTGCGGGATTATTCAGCGCAAATCTGCAAGTTCTGCGGGAAAACTACTTTACGGAAAACACATTTCCTCCGTTCGCCCTTAGCACCTCCTGCGCCTCGCGGTTTTGCATGATGCTGCCGCCGAAAACGTTGAAGTCGAAGAGGTAAGGGTTTGTAAACCAGGCGTTCACGTTCATCTGCAGGGCAAGTTCGGAGCCACTGTTCTTGCCGACCGTGAACTGCTCTAACGGGAGGGTGACGGTGAAGGAGTTGTCGGCGAAACCGTTGTTGGATGCGATTTTGCCGGTATGCAGGTTGAAAGGCTGCCGTACGCCCGCTGCGTCGATCCAGCGGCCGTTGATCTTCATGTAGTGGTAGCCGCCGCCGAGAATATCGGGCCAGCTCATATTGTTCTCCGGCGGGTTCGGGAAAAAGCCGGTGGTGTTTTGCGCCCCTTCCAACCCGAACACGAAGGTGATGGATTTGTACCCGCCAGCGGGGATTTCGTCAGAAATATGCCACGAAAGGGTGGTCGGGATACGGATGTCGGCGTAGTGAACACCTTGGTTATCTGTAATTTCCACCGTCTCGCCAGAAGTTGTTTCCAACATCACATGCGAAATGAAAAACTGTACGTCGTTGACCTCAAAAAGATTCCCTGCAGCATTTTGATACAGGCAAGTATCCAACTGCAGGGAATCACTATCAACGACAAAAGAAAAATTCAATGTGATATGGCCAGTTGGCTTGGTGCAAGCGCTGCAAAGCAGTGCGGATAATACAACCAGCCATAGTTTTTTGACCATTATAGTTTCAGATTTCAAGTTTCAAGCCCAAAGTCTTAAGTCTCAAGTCTTAAGTCTTACCATTCATCAACGAACTCTTCGGCCGGCTGCATCCCCTCCTCCAGCGATTCGATGAGCTTGTGCATCTCTTCATCGATTTGGGTGAGGTAACCGTACATGCTTGGAGTCCAGCCGGAGGCGGAAGTGTTGAACCACACTTCAATGGGAGCGGAGCCGGTTGCTTTCTCCTTGAAATCCGTGATGGTGTAGCGATAGCGGCCGTCGCGGCATTCGAGCTTGAAGTTGTAATAGACGATGTTCTTGAAGCGCATGGTGCCGTCCTTGTCCTTGTAGAAAATGCGGACGCTGGAGCGCATATTGATGACACCTTTTTCGGGGTCGGCGCTCTTGATCACCTCAGCGGTGTTCTTATAGTATTTCTTTGCCCAGTTCATAGCTCTGTCGTACAGCACTTTAGGGGTGCCTTCCTGTTTCACGACATCCTGATAGGTCACCAAATTGGTGCGCTCGTCTATGGGAAGATAGGGCGCTTCCGGGATCTCGGTTTTCTGAGCAAAAGCCACCATGCTGACCAACAGGACGATGGCGGAAAGGATTACTTTTTTCATTTTTGTCTTATTAAGGTTTGAAAATACAAATCGTAAGCGTTTTTCTCGTCTTTCGGCACGAACTCGGACTCCACCACCTTCCACTCGTTTTCGTCAATCTCCGGGAACCAGACGTCCGCCGTGAAATCAGAGACTATTCGGGTGAGGTAAAGTTTATCGGCATGGGGCAGAAAAAGCCGGTACATGGTGGCGCCGCCCATCACGAAAGCCTCTTCTCCCTCTTCCACGAGCGCGAGAGCATCGGCGATGGAATGAACGGTTTCGGCACCTTCGAACTCCACATCATCGAGGGTGATGACGATATTGCGGCGGTTCGGCAGCGGTTTCTTCGGCAGCGATTCCCAGGTGCGGTCGCCCATCAGCACCGTATGTCCGGAGGTGATGGTCTTAAAATGTTTCAAATCCACGGGCAAATGGCACAGCAACTGGTTCTTGTAGCCCAATTCCAAATTCTGACCCACTGCCGCAATCATACTTATGCTCATATTACTTAATTTTCCGCAAAAATACGAATGTTGCGCACAGTTTTGATGGGGTTAGGAGTTTTTTATTAACGGTATGGTGTTGGTTTCAGGTTTCAAGTTTCAGGTTTCAAGTAGTCAAAAAAGTCAATGCCTAAATAAGGTTGACCGTTTGTCTCTTATTGTTGATTGCTCTTTTATTAATTTTCTTTTGCATTTCTATGCGACTCTTTTGGTTGCAGAGTCTGATTTCACGGCCCCTGGGGGCCGTGAGATCAGTGTCTGCAAAGGTAAAATTTTTTTCGCGCCGCGCG
>JAEEIG010000132.1 GCA_016281255.1 Bacteroidales bacterium | reverse complement strand
CGTTAAAGCAGTAGTTGTCAGGATTTTTCACCGCAAACCAGATGTCCTCCATGCTGTTCTTCCAGTTGGCTTTCGCACCACGCCCCTTTTCGCGCTGCCAGGTGATGCGGTTGAGGATGGTCAGCTCTTTTTCCACTGCCCGTTGCAGCGCCGCCGTGCATTTCCAGTCGCCGCAAATGTAGAGGGAACCGCTCTCTTTCAGCTTTTTACAGACTTCTGGAAACCAGGAAGCCAAGAAGGTGTCGTAATCGCTTTCCGACCTCGCGCTGAATTTCGTGCCGTGGAAATCCTTGGTGAGATTGTAGGGTGGGTCGATGATGATGAGGTCGGCGAATTGGTCGGGAAGGAGCGGTAAAATCCGCAACAAATCCCCATGGATGGTCGTGTCCAGGAGGTCGGGGCGCGATTCGAGCTTCTTTTCCGTCAACAATCGCGGCAGCAGCAGGTCAGCCTCCTCTTGCGAGAGGGTCAGCGTCCGGTTGCGGGGCGCTTTCGACCGTGCTGCGGTGGGTTTTGCCATAACAGTTTGGGAAATGTTCTCGAATATTGATAATCAGAAATTATTTGGACAGATGCCGTTCTAATGAGATGGTGTCCTCGGGATAGGTGAGTTTCTGGTTGGCAGTGTCGCCTGCGACGATGAAAATGGGCACTTCGGGACAATACTTGAGGAGTACGCCGCAGTCGTCGGTGCTGGTGAAGTCAGGGTCTTGCAGCGCTTTTCGGTAGGCCCCGCGGATGATGTCGATGCGGAAGGCTTGCGGGGTCTGGGCGCAGCGCAGACGCTTGCGTGACGGTATCGCCGTGATGAAGCTGCCGTCGTCGGTCACTTCGAAAACGGTGTCTGTGGCAGAAATGGCCACGGCCACGGCAGGATGATTCTGTAACGCCGTAACGGTCTTTTCTATAATGCGTTGGCTCACGGCAGGACGGGCAGCATCGTGGAAGATGAGGTTGATATCGGAACAGTCCCCGTAGGCGTTGATGGCGGAGAGTGTGGAGAAGTGGCGTTCCGCACCGCCGGGCAGGAGCTTGCGCACCTTTTTCCAGCTGTTGCGGTCGATAATCGATTGCATCTGAGGCAGATAGTCGGTGTTCATCACCACCGCGATTTCGTCGATGGCGGCACATTCCTCGAAGGCATCGATACTATGCTCGATGACCGTTTTGCCCGCCAACGGCAGGAATTGCTTCGGCAGGGCGGTTCCGAATCGCTGTCCGCTGCCGCCGGCGAGGATGACTGCTATGTTCGTGGTTTTATTCATTGCTTGTTCCTGGGTTTCTATACTGCGCTGCGCTTGTGTGGCTTCTTTAACCCCCACACTGCGCTGCGCTTGTGTGGGGTTAATTGCGCTTCGCGCGTTTTGCCTCTCCGAGGCTGTTCAAGGAAGCTGTCTTTTTTTACAAATTGCGCTTCGCGCGTTTTGCCTCTCCGAGGCTGCTCAAGGAAGTTTTTTAGTGTGTTTGGGGTTGTTCGTTTCTGTTTGATGTTGCCTGTTGCCTTATTCTTTCGGGATCGCTTTGAAGCCTTCTCCCATGATTTCGGAGCTGTCGATGATGTTGACGAAGGCGGTCGGGTCGATGTCGTGGAGGTGGTTTTTGAGCTTGATCATGTCGGAGCGGTCGAGGGAGACGTAGATCATGTTGCGCTCGGCGCCGCCGTAGAGGCCCTTGCCCACGAAAAGGGTGCCGCCGCGATGGAGGTCGTTGAGGATGTAGTTTCGCACGACTTCCACGTTGTTGGTCACGATATAGACGGTCTTGTAGCTCTTCAAACCGTCCACAATCAGGTCGATGATCTTGCCTTCGATGTAAATCAGGAGGATGGAATAGATGGGCAGACGGATCTGTTTGAAGGCGATGAGGGTGGTGAGGGTGATGACGGAATCGACGATCATCACGAGGGTGCCGAGGGAGATTTTCGTGTATTTGTGGATGATCATGGAGATGATGTCGCTGCCGCCGGAAGTGGCTCCCGATCTGAAAATCAGACCGATGGCGATACCGTAGATGAGGCCGGCCACCACGGTGTTCAGGAAGTAGTCGGGCACGAAGAAGAGTTCGCTGTGCGGAATCTGTACCATGTTGGGCATACTGGCGGTTTCCATGATGCCTTCGTGTATCACGGGGTTATAACCCCAGAAAGTCTCTATCAACCAGGTGAATGCGAATATCAGGATGGTGGAAAGGACGGTCTTGAAGCCGAACTTCGGACCGAGAATCCAGGTGCCGATGAGCAGCAACGGAATGTCCATGCAGATGGCGTAATAACTGATCTTCCACGGCCAGACGGTGTTCAGCACGTTGGAAAGACCGTAGGTGCCGCCGGGCGCGAGGAGGTAGGGGTTGACAAACATCACGTCGCCGACGGCAAAAAGGAAGCTGCCGGCAATCAACAACAAGTATGCGATAATCTGTTCTTTAACTCTGTTTTTCTGCTCCATTTTTCTCTGTTTTTTGCGGCGGCAAAGATAGCTTTTTTGGCTGTTGGTTTTGGATATATTTTTTTAACTTCCAATAAAAGAATTATGTTAATACTTATTAAGTGTATGCAGAGGCGCGATTCATCGCGCCTCTCTTCGTATCTGCGTCGTTCTACCCAAGGATATGGCAAAGGTCAACCAAGAGTCAGCATCCTTATTTGTTCGATAGTTCTCCGATAGTTCTCCGATAGTTCTTCGATAAATCATCGGACAACTATCGAACAACTATCGAACAACTATCGGAGAAATGAGGGTTCAAATCCTTGCCAAATCCTTGCCAGATCCTTGCCAGATCCTTGCCAGATCCTTGCCAACCTCTTGCCAACTACTTAAAAGGGTTGTTGCCATTTCGACAACAACCCTTGTTCCACTGAAGAATGAGTGGGTTATGGTGTGATTTCGCAGACCGGGTTCTATTCGTATCTCAGCGCGGAGATCGGGTCCATGTTGGCGGCCTTTTTGGCGGGGTACCAGCCGAAGAAGATGCCGGTGAGGGCGCAGACGACGAACGAGGCGAAAATGGCCATTTCGCTCACCACAAACGGCATGTTCATCAGCTTGGAGGCGGCATAGGCGATAATCAGTCCCAAAATGATGCCGATGATGCCGCCTATCAGGCTCAAGATCACGCTTTCGCACAGGAACTGGAGCTTGATGTCGCGATTGTGCGCCCCGATGGCCATGCGCAAGCCGATCTCCTTGGTGCGCTCGGTCACGGTGACGTACATGATGTTCATGATGCCGATGCCGCCCACAATCAGCGAAATGGAGGCGATGGCGGCCAGCAGCGTGGTCATCAGGCCGGTGACGGAGCTGATGGTGGAGACCAGCTCCTCCTGCGTGCGGATTTCAAAGTCGTCGGCGTCGCCGCTCTTGATGCCGTGGTTGCTGCGCAGGATGTAGGTGATTTCGGTGGCCGCCAACTCCGATTCCTCCTCCGAGGTGGCCGAAGCAAACATCATGTTGAAGTAGGTGATGCCCAGAAACCGTTTCTGGATGGTGGTATAAGGCGCCAACACGATGTCGTCCTGGTCGTTACCCATGCCGTTCTGCCCCTTGGAGGCCAGCACCCCGATGACGGTCATCGGGATGGAACCGACCCGGATGGACTTGCCAATCGGGTTCTCCCCGTTGGTGAAAAGCTTCTCCACCACCGTCTTGCCGATGACGCACACCTTGTTGTAGCGTTTCACATCCTCTTCGGTGAACATCACGCCCTCCTGCATCTCGTATTTGCGGATGTCAAGGTAGGAGGCCGACACCCCGCTGATGGAACAGCTGTGGTTGTTGTTGCCGTAGATCAGCTGCTTGCTGGAACTCACCATCGGCGACACGGCAGCCACATAGCGGGTGTTCTGTACCAGGGATTCCAGGTCTTTGTTGTCCAACGATTTGGAAGCTGACATGCCCATATCCACACCGCCCCGCTGTTGACGGGCGGGCATAATCATGATCATGTTGGAGCCCATGGTGGAGAGCTCCGATTTGACGCTTTGGGTGGAGGCTTGTCCGATGCTGACCATGGCGATGACCGACGCGATGCCGATCACGATGCCAAGCATGGTGAGGGCGGTGCGCATCTTGTTGCGGAACAGCGAGTTGATGGCTATTTTGATAAGATTTCCGATGTTCATGGCTTAGTCTTCTTTTTGGAGGTTGATGGCGGCTAACGCGTCCGCAGCCGACTGCGTGTCGATGGGCGCGTCTTCGATGATCTGTCCGTCGCGGAGCTTGATTTTGCGGGTGGTGAAGGTGGCGATGTCGGGCTCGTGGGTCACGAACGCGATGGTTTTGCCCTGATGGTGAAGGTCTTGGAACAGACTCATGATTTCGTAGGAGGTGCGGGTGTCGAGGTTGCCGGTGGCCTCGTCGGCGAGCAGGATGACGGGGTCGTTGACTAATGCGCGGGCGATGGCGACGCGCTGCTGCTGACCGCCGGAGAGCTGGTTGGGCATGTGCTCCATACGGCTTTCAAGTCCCACTAATTTCAGCGCGGCCACGGCACGGTCGCGTCGCTCCTTGGCGGGCACCTCGTTGTTGTAGAACAAGGGCAACTCCACGTTTTCCACGGCTGTGGTGCGGGCCAGAAGGTTGTAGTTCTGGAACACAAAGCCGATCTTGCGGTTTCGAAGGGTCGATAACTCGTTCTTGCTCAAGTTTTTGATAGAGACGCCGTCGATGATGTAGTCGCCGGCGGAAGGCGTGTCTAAACAGCCCAGGATGTTCAGCAGGGTCGATTTGCCCGAGCCGCTGGTGCCCATGATGCTGACGAACTCGCCCTCCGTGACGGAGAAGGAGATGCCGCGCAAGGCGTGCACATCCTCGCTGCCTACACGGAATATGCGCTCTAATTTCTCTACTCGTAATATGTCTTTTGCCATAATGTGTTTTTTGAATTGGGTGGGGCGTATGCGATACGTATGTGGGGCGTATGTGGACGTATGTGGGCGTATGCGATACGTCCCTACCGGGTTTTGCGTTGGGGCGGGCCCATTTTGAAGGGGGAACCGCCTTCATCCGAACCTTTGCCCGGCATTCCCTCCATGGCCTCGCTGACATTGACGACCACCTCTTCGCCTTCGCGCAAACCTTCGGTTATCAGGGTGTTGACACCGTTGTTCAGGCCCACGGTCACACGGATTTGCTCGTAGGCGTTGTCCCCTCTCTTCACCCAAACGGTCTTTTTCGTCACATCTTTCAGCCCTTGGGTCAGCTCTTCCTGGTTTTTATACAGCGATTTGAAGGTAAACCCTTTTTTCTCCAACAGCTTCATCGATTCAGGTTCTATCGAGGCGAAAAGCGCCGTCATCGGGATGCAGACACCGCTCTCTTTCTTGGTGGTGATGGTCACGCTGGCGGTCATGCCCGGGAAGAGCTTGCTTTCCGGGTTGGGCGCGTCGATGATGACGGTGTAGGTCACCACGTTGGCGGTCACCGTCGGGTTGATGCGGACCTCCTTGACGGTGCCGGTGAAGACGTCGTCGGGAAAGGCATCGACGGTGAAGATGACGGGTTGTCCGGCCTTCACTTCGCCGATGTCGGCCTCATCCACCTTTGCCTCCACCTGCATCTTGGTCAGGTCGTTGGCGATGGTGAACAGCGTGGGCGTGTTGAAGGAGGCCGCCACCGTTTGTCCCTCCTCCACGGCCTTGTTCATGACAACGCCGTCGATGGGCGAATAGATGGTGGCGTAGGAGAGGTTCGTCTGCGCGCGCGACAGTTCGGATTGGGCGGTTTTGAGCTGGTTCTTGGCCAGGTTCAGCGAGTTGACCGCCGATTCGTAAGCTTCCAGCGTGGCCGCTTTGTTGTCGTATAGCACCTTGATGCGGTCGTACTGCTGTTGGGCCAACGTCAGGTTGCTTTGCGCGTTCGACACGCTGGCCTGGGCCGTTTTCAGCTGTTCGTTGAGGTTGGAACGGTCGAGCTCGGCCAGCAACTGCCCCTTCTTCACCACGGAGTTGAAATCGACGTAGATGCGCTCCAGGATACCGGACACCTGTGTGCCGACATCGACCTTATAGACGGGCTGCAGCTCGCCGGTGGCGGTCACCGTCACTTCGATGCTGTCGATGCGGCTGCGCTCGGTCATCACCCGCAGTTCGCCTTTCTTGCCTTTCTTGAACACGGAAGTCAGGATCAACGCGAGGATCACCACCGCGATGACACCTATTATCCACCATAGTTTTTTTGATTTTTTCATATTGATTGTTACTTTGACTTTTGACTTTGACTACCCCGCACTGCGCTGCGGCTTGTGGGCTCTGTATCCCCACACTGCGCTGCGCTTGTGGCTGGATGTCCCCACACTGCGCTTCGCTTGTGTGGGGTTAATTGCGCTTCGCGCGTTTTGCCTCTCCGAGGCTGCTTAAGGAAGTAGTTTTTATATTACTACCCCGCCCTTCGGGCACCCCTTCTAAAATAGAAGGGGAATTGGGGTTGCCCGTTCCTGTTGCTTATAATGTTACGGGAATCCCCATATAGACATCCAAAATCTTCCGTTTCAGCACGTAAGAGTATTTCGCCTGCATGTAGTTGTAGAGTTGGTTGAGGTAATTGGTCTGCTGTTGGATGAGGTCAACGGCGGTCACCGAGCCGTATTTGAAGCGTAGATTGTAGGTTTTGTAGTTGGCGAGGTAGGCGTCGGTTTTGGCTTCTGCCGCGATGAAGTCGTTTTGGGAGCTCATCACATCCAAGTAGCTCTGTTGCAGCTCTTGGTTGACCGAATATTCCGTCTCCTTTTGCTCCAGTTCGAGCTGCTCCACACGATATTCCGCCATTTTCACGTTGTTGCGGACGGTTCCGCGCTGGTAGATCGGGATGTTGAGGCTCAGTCCGATGTTCTCGCCCAGTCCGTGCCACAGCTGCGTGCCCCAAGCCGTGTTGGGCGCAGTGAGGTTGGAACCGTTGTAGCCTGTGCTGATGCTCGCGTTCGCAGTGAGAGTGGGATAGTAGTTGGCCTTCTGGATTTTCACGTCATATTCCGCACTCGTAATGTCGTTCTCGCTCATCTTCAATTCGGGCAAATAGTTGGTGGAACGTTCGATAAGTTCCTGTAGCGAAGGAAGTTCCAAACTTTTGAACAATGTTGCGCTGTCGGGAAGGGTAATGGAAATCTCCGTGGAGGGATTCATGGAAAGCAAATTCTTTAGTGTCAGATAATTAGCCTGAATGTTGTTTTTTGTGTTTTCAATGTTGTATAAATCCGAAGTGTATTGCGCCTGTAGCATCTTGTAGTCGCTTTCCAAAATTTGCCCCACATCCAGCTGCTGCCGGCCTTGCTCCATCTGCTCTCGGCTGGCGGTGAGCACTTGCTGCTGGTAGCCAAGCAATTCCTCGTTCATCATGATGGCTAAAAAAGCCTGTATCACGGCAACGCGGATGTTGTTCTTGCTGCTTTCGAGCGAGAGCTGCGACTGCTCGACGTTCAACTTGTTCTGTTTGATCTTGTTGGCATTGCTCAAGCCATTGAAGAGGGTCATCCCTGCGCTGATGCCGTAGTTGCCGTTCCAGCCGACCGACTTCTCGTAGTTGCCGAAGTTGAAGCCTTGGGTGGCCGATGCCGAAACGGAAGGCGCAATGTTCATTTTAGCCTGCTTATAGCTCAGCTCCGAGGTGGAAATGTTGATGCTGGAGGATTGAATGGAAAAATTGTTGCTTTCTGCGTATTGCAGACACTCTTCAAGGGTAAAGGACCTCTTTTCATGGTTGTTTTCCTGGGCGAAAAGCAGGACGGTGCCCAACAGAAACAGACATGATAGGATGTGTTTTCTCATAACTTCAAGTAATTCAATGAATAGATGATTCGCTTTTCCGTCAAAGGTTTAAAATGAAATGCAAGATGTTGTGAAACAATTGTTTCATTTTTTCTTTCCGGTCAACAGTTGCTGGATTTCGTTCAGTTTCATGAGGGCTTCGACGGGGGTGAGGCTGTTGATGTCGAGCCCGATGATGATGTCTTTGATGTCGAGCAGCAGCGGATCGTCCAAGTTGATGAAACTCAGCTGGTAGCCGTCGGTTTGAGACTTTTCGATGCGCACCTCGTCCTTGCCTTTTTGGGCGCGGGATTTTTCCAGCTGCTGGAGGATGTCTTCGGCGCGGCGCAATACGGCGGTGGGCATTCCGGCCATGCGGGCCACGTGGATGCCGAAACTGTGCTCGCTGCCGCCTTTTTCCAGTTTACGCAGGAAATAGACTTTGTTGTCTAACTCCTTGACGGTCACGTGGTAATTCTTGATTCGGGGGAACTGCGCGGCCATGTCGTTGAGTTCGTGGTAGTGGGTGGCGAAGAGCACTTTGGCGCGGTGATAGGGGTTCTCATGCAGGTATTCGGCGATGGACCACGCGATGGAGATGCCGTCGTAAGTGCTTGTGCCTCTGCCGATTTCGTCGAGAAGCACCAAGCTGCGGTTGGTGACGTTGTTGAGAATGTTGGCGGTTTCGTTCATCTCGACCATGAAGGTGGATTCGCCGGTGGAGATGTTGTCGGAGGCGCCCACGCGGGTGAAGATCTTATCGACAATGCCGATGGTGCACTCGCGGGCGGGCACATAGCAGCCCATCTGCGCCATCAGGGTGATGAGGGCGGTCTGTCGAAGCAACGCCGATTTGCCCGACATGTTGGGGCCGGTGATGATGATGATCTGTTGTTTTTCGTTGTCCAGATGGATGTCGTTGGCGATGTAGGGTTCTTCGGGCGGAAGTTGCCTTTCAATCACGGGGTGTCTTCCTGCTTTGATGCTAATGCTCTGTCCCTCATTGATTTTCGGTTTGGTGTAATGGTACTGGACGGCGCAATAGGCGAAAGCGTTCAGCACGTCCAAACGGGCGGAGAGGCGGGCATTGTTCTGGATGAGGGGAATATAGTCGGCCAGACTGAGCACCAGATCGTTGTAGAGTCGCGCTTCGATTTCCAGGATTTTCTCCTGCGCGCCCAGAATTCGGGTTTCCAGTGTTTTCAGTTCTTCGGTGATATAGCGTTCGCTGCCCGTGAGGGTCTGCTTGCGGGTCCACTCGGAGGGCACTTTCGACTTGTAGGTGTTGGTCACCTCCAAGTAGTAGCCGAAGACGTTGTTGAAGCCGATTTTCAGGGAGGAGATGCCGGTGCGTTCGGCTTCGCGGCGCTGGATGTCGGCCAAAATGCCGCGGCTGTTGGAGGCGAGTGCGGTCAGTTCGTCCAGTTCGGCGTTGACGTTGCTGCGGAACACCCCGCCTTTGCTGACCATCACGGGCGGGTCTTCGGTGATCTCCTTTTCGATGCGTGCGGCCACGTTCACGCACGGGTTGAGTTTTTCCGCGATGTTGTGCAGAATCGGCGATTCCGTGCCTTCGCAGAGGGCTTTCAGTTGTTCCACGGCCCGGAGGGAAGCCGCCAGTTGCAGCATCTCGCGCGGATTGATCTTGCCGGTGGCGATTTTGGACACCATGCGCTCCATGTCGCCCATGGGCTTGAAAATTTCCGCCATCTGATTTGCAAAACTTTGGTTTTCAATCAGATATTCTACCGCGGAAAGACGTTCCTCAATCAGCACTTTCTCCTTCAGTGGCATTAAAATCCACTTGCGCAGCATGCGGGAACCCATGGGGGTGCGCGTCTCGTCTAACACATCCAACAGCGTGACGGCGTTTTCGTTGGGCGAGTGGATAAGTTCGAGGTTGCGGATGGTGAATTTGTCGAGCCACACGTAGAGGTCCTCTTCGATGCGGCTTATCTTGGTGATATGTTGGATTTTATGGTTTTGGGTTTCGTAGAGGTAATGGAGTGCGGCGCCGGCGGCGATGAGTCCGAGTTTCAGCTCTTCCACCCCGAAACCCTTCATGGAGTTGGTTTGGAAATGCTTGGTGAGCAGGTCGAAGGTGTAGTCGGATTTGAAGACCCAGTCGTCGAGTTGGGTGAGCAGCATTTTCTCTCCGAAGCGCTGCTGGAACGACTGCGATTTCCCCTTCTGGATCACCAGTTCCATCGGTTTGAAGTTCTGGAAGAGTTTGTCGAGGTATTCGTCGTTGCCCTCCGCCACGTAATATTCGCCGGTGGAGATGTCGAGGAAGGCGATGCCGCTGAGTTTGTCGGTGAGGTGGATGGCGGCGAGGAAGTTGTTCTCCCGTTGTTCGAGCACTTTGTCGTTGATGGAGACGCCGGGCGTGACCAATTCGATGATGCCGCGTTTCACGAGGGTTTTGGTCAGTTTGGGGTCTTCCAGCTGCTCGCAGATGGCCACGCGGTAGCCTGCGCGCACGAGGCGGGGCAGGTAGGTGTCGAGGGCATGGTGCGGAAAGCCGGCCAGCTCGGTTTGGGAGGCCCCTTTCCCGTGGCGGGTCAATGTGATTCCTAGAATTTTGGACGATTTAATGGCGTCCTCACCGTAAGTTTCGTAAAAATCCCCCACTCTGAACAGTAAAATGGCGTCTGGATGCTGCGCCTTGAAGTGGTTGTATTGTTTCATCAAAGGGGTTTCGGAACACTTTTCCATCTCGCATTTTTTAATTGCGCAAAAGTACGATTTTTCTTTGGATTTTTTGCTATTTTTGCCATCATGATTGAGAATATGAAAATAGTGGCACGGGCGCACAGCGAGTTTCCGTCGAAGTTCGGCATTCCGAGGCAAAGCGGGTTAGTACCGTCGTTGCGGATGCGCATCGTGTTCGAGCCGGAATTCCGCAATGCCGAAGCGTTGCGCGGCATCGAGGAGTTCTCGCATTTGTGGCTCATTTGGGATTTTTCGGAGGCGCATCAGGAGCAGTGGTCGCCCACGGTCCGCCCGCCCCGCCTCGGCGGCAACCGCCGCATGGGCGTTTTCGCCACGCGCTCGCCGTTCCGCCCCAACCCCATCGGGCTTTCCTGCGTGGAGCTCGTCGAGGTCGATCCCAACCCCAAGAATCCCACGCTGTTGGTGGGCGGCGCCGACCTGATGGACGGCACCCCGATATACGACATCAAGCCCTATCTGCTCACCACCGACTGTCATCCGGAGGCTTCAAAAGGGTTCACGCAAGAGCACGAGAACTACCAATTGGAAGTGGAAATTCCCGGGCAAATTGCCCGGAGAATGCCGGCGGAAAAGCTGGTGAAACTGCGCGAAGTGCTGGCGCAAGACCCACGTCCCGCCTACCACCACGACGAATCCCGCGTCTATGGTTTCCCGTTCGACGGGTATGAGGTGAAATTCTCAGTGAATGGAAACAGAGCCGTCCTCCAAAGCCTAAAACGCCTGCCCACCAAGCCTGTAAGCCCCTAAAACCGGTTCACCCATTCCGCCACCTCCGTGGCAGAAATGTTGTTCATGCACTTGAAATGTTTCCGTTTGCACTTGGAGCATCCGAATTTGGAGCAGGGTCGGCAACGGAGCGGGCAAACTTCGAAGTTGCGGAACAGGTTGCGTTCGCCGGGCATATAGGGATAATATCCGTACTCGGGAATGGTGGAGCCGAAGATGGCGGCTGTGGGTTTGTGCAGGGCCGCCGCGATGTGCATCAGACCGGTGTCGCCGGTGATCACACAGTCGGCATGTTGCAGGATGGCCGCCGACTGGTAGAGCGAATATTTGCCGCATCCGTTGGTGGCGCGCTCGCCGAGCTGTGAAACCACCCTTTCGCCCTCTTCATGCACATCTTTGCCGCCCAAAAGCATGATGGGCTTGTGCAGGATGCTGCCGATTTCCACCACTTTGGAAACGGGGATGCGTTTGGTGTAATGCTGCGCCGCCAAGACGATGGCCACGAAACCGTCTTCAAACATCATGGGCAGATCGTCCTCGTCGAACCCCTGATCTTCAGGGATGTAGAATTCCAGGCCTTTGTGGTCGTTGTGTACATTCAACTCCTTTACTGCTTCGAAGTAGCGGTCCACAATGTGTGTTTCGGGCAGACCGTTCATCTTCAGGCGATAGCACATCCATTTGGAGAAATTGTGCTTGTTGAAGGTGTAGTGAGGGCATTTCAGCTTGCGCACGACCTTGCGCGAACGAAGCGTCTTGTGCAAGTCAATCACGACCGTGAATTGCTCTTTTCTCAATTCATCGATGGTTTGATTCACGTTGTCGGGATCGTAAGCATGCACCTTATGGATGTGCGGATTGGTCTCTATGACAGACGCCAAATCCTTTCTCACGAGGTAATGTACCTCAAAATCGGGAAGTTGTTCGTTAACGGCTCTCACGACAGGCGTGGTTAACACGATATCGCCAATGGAACTCAGTCGAATGATTAAAATTTTCGGTTGCGACGGGGGTTGTAGTTCGTCCATAATGGGTTAAAAAAGGTTAATTATCTTCAATTATTGTTTTGTAATGATTATCTACAGGGGTGGCGTAAATTTTCAGCAGGTTTTCGCGCATCTTCTCTTCGGAAACGTCCTCGACACGGGATTTCATTTGCAAATACTGCTCAAAAGCGGTTTTCTCGTCGGGAGTGTAGAATTTGCCATAGTCTTCGTTCTGGTGCAGCAAATCGTGCGCGATGTAGTTGTTGGGGAAGAGGGTGTAGTTCTTGTAAATCTGTTTGTCGATGAGCTGACAGACGTATTGCAGTTGGTCGTTATTGGAGATGCCGGTGGGAATCGTGTCCAATTCTTTGTCGATGGGGGTGCCGATGGTGAGGGCCATGCGGCCTTTCGGACTGAAGATGCCCTGTTTGATGCTTTCGAAGTCTTCGCCGGGCTTTTTGTGATAGACAGTGTGTTCGCTGATAGCCAACTCTCTGGCCTTCAGTTTGTCACACGGCTCTATTTCGTAAGAGACGGTCACGGGGGTGATTTTCATCCGCCGCAAGAAGTCGATAAGGTTGTCGTGGTTGCCGAGGGTGAGCATCTTCACCAAACCATGCTTGGTGAAGTCGTTGCCGTCTTTGGTGCGGCCGTCGCGCTGGGCAATCCAGACCGACTCGTTGTCTTCAAGGATGGACTTCTGGATGTAGGCGGCCAGTTTTTGGGAGTTTTCGAGTTTTTCGCGCATGGTGCCGCTGCGTTTCACCTTGATCATCTTGTTCACTTTCGCGACCTCGTCCAGCAACGGTGTCGCAAAGAGGTTGTCGCCCACGGCAATGCGGGAAGTTCTGCGGTGTTCGATGAAGAAATAGTATTGCAGCAGCGCGGGATCGAAGGTGATGTCGCGGTGGTTGGCGATGAACATGTACGCGTTGTCGTCGCTGATGTTCTCGATGCCCGTCAGCGTGACGCCCTTGGAGGATTGCGCGATGAACGAATCCACAAAACGCTTGTCGAAATCCCGCTGCACTTCCTCAATGGTGTTAAAATTCGTGAAATCCTTGCGGAATTGGTCAACGGAATAGTCAGGTATGCACATAGTGATAGCATCTTGAAAACGGCGGTCATCCATCAAGCGATAGTATGCCTCCTTGAATTCAAGATCCGTGTAGGGTCGTATATCTTCAAAATTCATCTTTGCCTTTCAATTCGGCGGCAAAGATACGATTTTTTTGGGAGTTGGCAAAGTTGACGTCGGGGTCGCCATGAACACGCTATTGTTCTTTGACATTTTCCCGTAATGTATTGTTGATGAGTGATTTAAGTTCAAGAATCTTGTTCTCCACCACCTTCTGCTTCTCGGGCTGGAACATGGTGGCGTATTTGGCTTTGCCCACTTTGAACTTCAGTTTGTCTTCTAAACCGATGATATCCAAACCGATGCGTATGGGTTTGAGCAAGGAAATGTTGTAGTCGTAGGTCAGGTCGAGGTTGTGCCGGCCGGAGATGACGGCCTGGTATTTGTCGATGGAGAGCAAGAACGGATAGACATCCACCTCGTTGCGGAAAATGGTGATTTCGGTGGAGAGACTGTCGATCTTGTTTTGCGTTTTCTTATTGAACATCAGCTTCTTAGCGATGGTTTTGTAGGTCTCGTTGTCCAGCACTACCAAGTCGTGGCCGTTGATGGCGGCAGCCCCGCGCAGGGTGGAGTATTTGATGTCGTAGTTGGATTTCAGGTAGGTTTCCGCCGCGAAGTGGAACTCGGCGTTGCCGCTGAAGGACTTCAGCATGGGCAGAATGGTATCGACTTCCGGAATCATGGCGATGAGTTTGTCTATCTTGATGTCAAGCAGGTGGAAGTCGAAACCGAGGAAGAGGTGGTTCATGCGCGGGGTGCGGTACATGGCGGTGAGTTGCATCCGGGCCGCGTCGTTGGTGAGACCCATCTCCTCCAATACTAATACGCCGTCCTTCACATAGACGCGCCCGGCGATGTTGCGGAATTCCGTCTCCTCGTACAGGGCCTTCTTGACGGTGGTGTTCATGTTGACATCCATGCCGAACGGCACGATAAAGGGTGTGGCTTCTTTATTATCAGCCAATTGTTCGGCTTGCTCCAACAAGGTGTCGGGAGCGCCGAAACCATCCACCAAGGCTATCAATTCGTTCAGGTTCAAATAGTTGGCAACCAATTCCATGTTGCCTTTAAGTAATCCTTTGTTTTGGAGGTAAGGCTCGATGCCGGTAATGGTGCCGGTGAGATGAATGTCCGACTGTCCGAACTTCAAATTAGCCTTTTTTAACACACATTTCTGCGGGTTGAAATCGACATTCAGCACCGGAAATTCCATGGCGTGCGCCACATCGCGGATTTCCGCTTTGGCATTCGTGGTCTGCAGTTTCACCACCGGCGACCATTTCAACAGAGGGTGCTCTTCCTGTTCCTTGTAATCGATTTCAGCCTGCAAGTTGATCTTCTCCGTGAAGAAGGTGTAAAGGTCGTTAAACTTGGAGCCTACGGGTTGCCCGGAGCTGCCCACATGGAGGTTGACCGCGTTTCCGGCATACTCCAGACGCATCTGGTTCATGTTTTTCATCACAAATTTGCCCTCGGGCTGAAGGAATTGCGCAGAAATCGTGTCCGCCTGCATACCGAGCTGATTCAGCTTGTAAGTGGTGGCGAATTTAAGCTCTACCGTGCTGTCTGACAGATTGTTGGTATAAGCATCCAACTGAATGGAAGAGCCCCGGATCTCCTTCTTCGCATGAGAGCGTATGTTTCGGATTAGCAGTTCGCTCGTTTTCACCTTGGCATTGAGCCATTCGTCGATTTTGTACGGCTTCTCTGTGATAGGAAATGTCAAATCGACCTGTAAATCAGGCGAATAGACAGACATGGTGTCGTCGTACAACAGTTTCAAGTCCTTAAACTGTCCGTTGACGATGGCTTTGGAGATGTTGTCAACAGAAAATCCGGTCCCGGGGTCGAATGCGAGCTGTGTTTGAACGTTGACATCCGCTTTGCCTTCGTATTGCGTAAAGATTTCCGGCAGGAAATCCTTGAAGTCGGTGATGTGCAGTTTCCCGTTGGCGACAATATCGCACAACATCTTGCCAAACAGGTTTTTAACAGTACCCGTAGCCGACAGTTGGTTGCGTTTTCGCGTGGTGGCGGACAAGGATTTGACGGTCAAATCGCTTTGGTTGTTGAGGTCTAAGTCGAGGTCGAAACGACCGTTCACCTTCTCGAAACCGAGCGGAAGGTCTTTCATCGCAAACGACCCGTTTTTCCATGCGATATCGGAGGTGATGAGTGGCAGATGGTTGGGGTAATAGGAGCCCTTTATCTCTCCTTGGATCTGCATTTTTCCTCCTATCGTGATGTCATCCAATGTGTTGCCGATCACTACTTCGGGAATGATGGGCAGGATGTCCTGGATGTTCCATTCGTCGGTTTCGTAATGCAGGTCGGTGTATAAACCGTGGCGGGAGGGGTCTTGCTTTATCAACCCGTTCACCAAAAGGGAGTGGCCGTCCACCTTGAAGACCGTCTTTTCCAGATCATATTGTTGTGCAGCGAAGTCTGCCCGCAGTTTTGAGCGGAATGAGGCGTCTAACTCATTGACATACAATGCGGTGTCAATAAAGAGACGTGCTTTTTGCAGGCTCACATCCACATCTCCGTTTACCAGGTTAAAATTTGTGAAAGAGCCATCGTAGGAGGCTTCCACATTCTGGCCGGCAAGGTTGATTTTGGTGCTGTCGGCCATGACAAAATGGAGTGATTTCGCGTGGGCTTCCAGCTTGCCGTCGATGTTTTGCTCCTCAAGGGCGCCTTTCACGGTCAAGTCCACCTGTTTCAAATCCGCTTTGAGCCTGGATTGCTTATTCAGGAAGCGAATATCTACGTTTTTTGTCTTAACCTTTTGCAAATCAATGGTATAATCAAACGAAGAGGTATCGTCCGGATGGGAGGCAAAAACGTCATAGTTACCGTTGCCCTGCTCGTCGATGTAGAGGTTCACCAGTCCGTCGTTCAGTGAAAAATCGTTAATTTCCACATGTCGGTTCTTGATGAGTTCGCGGATGTTGAGTGCGGCCACGCAATCCTTCATATATAGCAAAGTGTCGGAAACGGCGGCGTTTATCGGATTTTTCAGCACCACATTTTCCAAATCCAACCCGATTTTCGGGAAAGTTTTGAAAAAAGTGAGCCCGACTTTGTCAATATGAAAATCGCAGGTGATAAAACGGTCGGCTTGGCTGTTGACGATTTTCGCCAATTTGGAAGGTGAAAAGATGCTAAACAGCAGAACAGACACGGCGATGGCGATCGCCAGGAGGAGCGATGCCAAGGATATCAATCCTATTTTCAGCGGTTTTTTCATCTATTGTTTGGTAAAGGTATAGGACTTTCCGTAGTCGTCGTGGTAGGCGAGGGTAGTGGTGTTCAGTTTCGTAACCGTATAGGTTTTCGGCACGTTACCGCCCATTTCCATCTTATGGATTTGAGTCAAGGTGGAGCCTTCCAGTGTCCAGGTGAAGGGTTGTGCTTCCTCTTCGGTCACATCGTCGGCGGTGTCCCACGTATAGCCTGTTCCGTTGGCATTATAGTGTTCATGCAACGTGCCGGACACCCAGTAGCCGGAAAGTAGCGTCTTGTCGAAAATTTCGTCGTGCTGGAAAGGGTCGCAGCCACCCAGCGCCACGGCCAGACAGCAGAGTAGCAGAGCAATGCCTCTGCCTCTGCGAATGTTTCCGACCCCAAAAGCTGTTCTTTTCATCTTTTACCTGCCAGAATCCACTTTATATTTCTTGAAAATCTTCTTGTTATGCATGATTTCGACGGCTTGTTGGAAGGTGTCGTCGCTCTCTAAGAAGACACGGTAGGCGTCGCCGTAGCCGTAAAGACCGCGGGCGATTTCGAAGCGCAGGTACTCTTTGATGAATTCAGCGGCGTGCTCCTCGTTGCGCAGGTGCTGCATTTCGGCGTATGTTTTGGTGAGATAGTTGGAGAACATCGTGTCAAAGGTCTGCTGGTCAAACTCTTCCGCACTTTTATACAGCGAATCCAGTTTTGCTTTGTTCTCTTTCAAGAAGGAGTTGGCATAGTCGGTGAAGACGAAGGAGGCCTTGTCGCTCACGCCCTCTTCCTTGGCGAAATCCATGAATTTCTGATAGAATTCGTCAGTAATCTGATATTTTTTCTGGAAATCTTCAAATTTAGGATACTGTTTTTGCAAAGTTTCGCGATTCTCTTCCAGATAATCCATCACAAAGTTGCCGAAAACGCCTTTTCGCACGATTTCGTTGAAGAGGGTGGAGTATTTGGTAGTGTCGAGCGGGATGAAGATGTCGGGCATGATACCGCCGCCGCCGTAAACGACGCGTCCGTTGGGCGTTTTATATTTCAAGGAGTCGGGGAATTTGATATTTTCAGCGGTATAGTATTCCCCGTTGTTGGCGCGGGTTTGCAGGTCTTTGAAGTAGGCGTCGAGGCCGTCGTCGTAAGGTTTCTGGATGCAGCGGCCTGTGGGGGTGTAGTAATGGGAAATCGTCAGGCGCACTTCCGACTGGTCGATGAGACGTAACGGTTTTTGTACCAGTCCTTTGCCGAATGTTCTGCGACCGATGATGAGTCCGCGGTCCCAGTCTTGGATGCAGCCGGAGGTGATTTCTGAGGCGGAAGCGGAGTTTTCATCGACGAGCACGATCAGCTTGCCTTTCTCGAAGAGTCCGTCTTCGGAGGAGAAGTACTTTTCGCCGGTTTTGCGGAAGTTGTCGGTATAGACGATCATGCGTTTGCCGGAGATGAACTGGTCGCAGATTTCGAAGGCGACGTTGAGGTAGCCGCCGCCGTTGCCGCGCAGGTCGAGAATCAGGTTCTGCATACCTTTCTCCTGCAAGGTGCGGATGGCCTTTTTAAGTTCGGATGTGGAGGTGGCGGCGAAGCGTTCGAGCTTGACGTAGCCGGTGGTGGAGTCGGCCATGAAGCTGACGTTGATGCTGTACATCGGGATGGCGCCGCGGGTGATCACGAAATCGAGGAGGTCCTTTTTGTGACCGCGTTTCACGGACACCTTCACTTTCGTCCCTTTTTTGCCGCGCAGATGCTTGCGAACCCAGTCGTTGGAGATTTTCTCGCCGACGGCCAGGGTGTCATCTACCATGACGATTTTGTCGCCGGTCATCAATCCGACCTTTTCGGCGGGTCCGTCAATGATGACTTCCATCACATTGATGGTATCTTTGATGAGCTGGAAAGTGACGCCGATGCCGTCGAAGGAGCCCTGCAGCGGCTCGGTCATGGCTTGCACGTCCTTGGAGGGGATGTAGGAGGTGTGCGGATCCAGCTCCGTGAGCATCTCGCTGATGGCTTTGTCCACCAGCGGGTCGAAGTCCACCGAATCCACATACATGGCATTGATGGCGTTGAGCAGCTGGTCCATCTTGGTTTTGTCTTGCTGGTAGTTTTTGTTAGGGGTTTGCGCGGTGACGGAGAGGGCCGCGAACAGCAAACCGCAAACAGCGATTAAGAATCTATTATTCATTAGGTTATACGTTTTATTCACTCTATTTTCCATAAAGGCGGCAAAGATACTATTTTTTGGATTTTCTGTTCATCCGATTTTGATAGACGCGGGAAGTTGCCGAAAGTTCAGTGCAGGGACTGTTTTTTTTCCACGGAGAACCCGAACTTGCCGAGTTTATCGCCCAGGGCGTAGTAGTGGCCGTGGGAATAGACGACAAGGTCGGCTTTTTGCAGGTTGATGGCGTCGGTTTTCGGGTGGAAGAGTTTTCCGTTCACGTGTACTGCCACGATTTCCGCCAGGAAGAGGTCGTGGCTGCCTAACGGGATCACTTGTGTGACCTTGCATTCGAGGTTGACGGGCGACTCTTCAATCATGGGGGCTTTCACTTGGGTGGCGCGCATCGGAGTCAGTCTGGTTTCGACAAATTTGTTGTATTTTTTGCCCGAGCGCACCCCGCACCAGTCGGCAATCGGGGCTAATTTTCTGTCAACCAGATTGATGACAAACTCCCCTTCGCGTTTCAGAATCTCATACGAATGCCGTTGCGGGCGTACGGAAATAGAACACATGGGCGGGTCGGAATTCACCGTACCCGTCCATGCTATCGTTATGATATTGTATTCGTCGAGGGTGCTGCCGCAGGTGACCATGACCACCGGGGCGGGATTGAGCATGTTGCCACCGCGGAGCGTCCGTTTCTCAGTTTTCGCCATTATCTGCCGAGACCTACGGCCGAGACATTGGGGACAATGAACAACGGCATCTTGGATGTACTGAGAATTTCAGCCATGTTGGAGCTGGAGTTGAAGTCGGTCTCGCTCTCTTCGCGCATAATCACAATCAGGTTGGAATCCATTTCGTGGGCATGGTTCAGGAGGGTCTGGACGTAGTCATTCTGCACGGTCAGCGTAACCATCTCGTGGCGCACGTTGGCATCCTCGCACATGTCGGAGGCGTGGCGCATCTGCACGTTGATGATGTGGCGTGTGTCGGCGTTGTTGGGATAATAGATGCCGGCGATGGTGACCTTGGCGGCGAAGCGTTTGGCCAGGTAGGTGGCATAGCGCATCTTCTGCAATGTCTCGAAGCTCAAGTCGATGGGAGCATAGATGTTATGCAGGTCGCGTTTGATTTCGATGTTCTCGCGCATGATGAGGATCGGCACTTTGGCGTCTTTGATCAGGCGGTTGGCGTTGTTGCCGATGTAGCCTTCCTCGAAGCCGGAGGTGCCGTGCGAACCCATCACGATGATGGGGTTGGAGAAGTTGGCGGCATATTTGTTGAGTTCCACATGCACTTTACCTTCCAAAATGACGGTATTAACCTCTGTGTCGGGAGATTCCATTCTGCACATGTCTTTCCATTCCTCTAAGTTCTTCTGGAGTTTGTGGATGTATTCGTCGTCTCCGTTTTCGGCGTTTTTGGTGACGCCGGGGGTCTTCACCCAGACAAGATGCAAATCGGCACCCGTTTTCAGTGCGATGGAGACAGCATGGCGCATGGCGTTCAAGGAGCTGTTTGAGAAGTCAACGCCTACGATGATATTTTTATTATTCATAACATGTATTTTTTGATGATTACTAAAATATTATTTGGATTCGCTGGAATAGTTGGGGGCCTCGCTGGTGATGGTGATGTCGTGCGGATGGCTTTCGAGGACGCCGGCGTTGGTGATGCGGCAGAAGCGTGCCTGGTGCAGTTTGTCGATGTTCACCGCGCCGCAGTAGCCCATGCCGGAGCGCAGGCCGCCGGCCATCTGGTAAACCACTTCGAAGAGGTCGCCTTTGTAGGGCACGCGTCCGACAATACCTTCGGGAACCAGCTTCTTGGCGTCATCGACATCGCTTTGCATGTAGCGGTCTTTGGAGCCGTGTTGCATGGCTTCGAGGGAGCCCATTCCTCTGTAGGTCTTGAACTTACGGCCGTTGAAGAGGATGGTGGTGCCGGGCGATTCCTCCACGCCGGCGAGCAGGCCGCCGAGCATCACGGAGCTGCCGCCTGCGGCGAGGGCCTTCACGATGTCGCCGGAATAGCGGATGCCGCCGTCGGCGATGAGCGGGATGTCGTAGCTTTGCAACGCCTTGAAAACGTCGTAGATAGCGCTGAGTTGCGGGACGCCCACGCCCGCCACCACGCGGGTGGTGCAGATGGAGCCGGGTCCGATACCCACCTTCACGGCGTCGGCACCGTTGTCGGCGAGCAGCTTGGCCGCCTCACCCGTGGCGATGTTGCCGACCACCACATCCACATTGTCGAACTCTTTCTTGATGTTGTTCAAGGTGTTGATGACGTTTCTGGAGTGCCCGTGGGCGCAGTCGAGCACGAGGGCGTCCACTCCGGCCTCCACGAGGGCTTCGGCGCGTTGCACGGCGTCGTTGGTGATGCCGATGCCGGCGGCCACGCGCAGACGACCCCGTTCGTCCTTGCAGGCGAACGGTTTGTCCTTGGCCTTGGTAATGTCTTTGTAAGTAATTAATCCTAAGAGCGTTCCGTCCTCCGCAACCACCGGAAGCTTCTCGATCTTATGCTGTTGCAGGATGTCGGCGGCTTGGTAGAGGTCGGTGTTGCGGGAGGTGGTGATGAGCCCCTCCTTGGTCATTATGTCGCAGATATTGCGGTTGAAGTTCTTCTCGAAACGGAGGTCGCGGTTGGTGACGATGCCCACGAGCACGTTCTTCTCGTCCACCACAGGAATGCCGCCGATGTGGTATTCCGCCATGATGCGCAGGGCGTCACCCACCGTCTTGTCCGGCGTGATGGTCACCGGCGCGTTGATCATGCCGTTCTCGGCGCGTTTGACAGAAGCGACCTGCTTGGCCTGCTCGGCGATGGTCATGTTCTTGTGAATCACACCGATACCGCCTTCCCGCGCAATGGAAATGGCCATTTTGGATTCGGTAACAGTGTCCATGGCAGCTGACACGAACGGCAAGTTCAGACGGATGTTGCGCGTGAAACGCGTTCTTAAATCAATATCTTTGGGAAGCACCTCCGAATATGCCGGAATCAGGAGCACATCGTCAAACGTCAACCCTTCTAATGCTATTCTTTCTGTGATAAAGGACATAATGACTATATTTTATTTTCGCGCAAAAATAGAAAAAATATGAATATGACAGCCTTTTAACTAAAAAATATATTTTTTTATGGAGAACAGGCTGTGCAAACGAAAATATAGTACTTTTGCAACCGTGAAAAAATTTATCCTCATATTGGGAATAGTGTGCTGTCTGACAGTAGCCTACGCGCAGCAGAAAAAGTACTCTGCACGAGTGTTTGACGGCATCACCTACCAGCCGCTTTCGGGCGCGAGCATCTACAATGCGAGCACCCAGAAGTTCGCTTTCACCGACAAAAACGGACGCTTCGAGATCGACCTTTCGCTCAACGACACGCTCATCATCTCCAAATCCATCTACCGGCAGCTGGTTGCCGTCATCGACCAAAAACTCTTTTACGGCTACGAGGATTTTTTCCTCTATTACAAGGCCACCATGCTGAAAGAGGTCACCATTATCGGCCTCAACCCGTCGTACGAAGGTTTCAAAAAGGATATTGTCACGCTGAAACTGCCTGATTATTACAAACAGGTGGAGGAAACGCAGCTTTCCGAATGGCAGAAGGCCAACGCCACCTACAAGGACGGCGGCAACATCCTCTCCCTCGGCGGAAGCGTCACCATGTCGCCCATCTCCTTCCTGTACGACAAATACAGCCACAAAGGGAAGATGAACCGGCTTTACAACGAAATGCTCTCCTATGAGGATGAGGTGGAGCGCATCCAAATGAAGTATAATCGCGAAATAGTTTCTCAACTGACTGGCTTACAGGGAGAAGAGTTGCTGAATTTCATGATGTACTGCCGTTTCAACTACTATGATCTGGTGCGCTGGAGCGATGAACAGATCCGCGAGAAAATACGTTCCAATTTCTTTAATTACCAATACGACAAGATAATTGATGAGCAAGAATAACGACTTTTGGAAGAAAAACCTGTCCTGGATGCACATTGTCGCCATGGCCGTGGGCGTGCTGCTATCGTTGCTTTATTGGTACAAAGCCGGGCAGTTTTCGGACAATATCCTCAAAAAAAGCCCGATTCTGATGGCTCTTTGGGGTTTGGCAATAGGGTATATTCTGATAGATTTGGTGAGATCGAGCAAAAACAGGTCCGAGAAAAACGAATGATCTCTGTAGAGACGTGCCATGGCGCGTCTCTACAATAAAACGAAAAATTATTTCAAACTAAAATCATAAAATATGGAAGAAAAATTACAAACATTGAGAGACAGCGCGGCCATGAGATGGACGGCGTTGTTGCTGCTGGCGTTGGCCATGTTCTGTTCCTACATCTTCATGGACATCCTTTCGCCTATCAAGGACCTCATGCAATCGACAAGAGGTTGGGATTCAACCGCTTTCGGTACGATGCAAGGTGCGGAGACCTTCCTGAACGTCTTCGTGTTTTTCCTCATCTTCGCGGGTATCATCCTCGACAAGATGGGTGTCCGTTTCACCGCAGTGCTTTCCGGCGCGGTGATGCTGATCGGTGGTTTGATCAAGTACTATGCTGTCACAGAAGCCTTTATGGGCAGCGGCATTGAAACTTGGTTCACTAACCACCTTAACTACATCCCTGGTTTCCAGGAACTTGGCGTGGCTCCGTTCT
>JAEEIG010000131.1 GCA_016281255.1 Bacteroidales bacterium | reverse complement strand
TTGAGAATTGAGACTTGAGACTTGAGCCTTGAGACTCGAGACTTGAGACTTGAGACTTGAGACTTGAGACTTGAGACTTGAGACTTGGGACTTGAGACTTGAGACTTAAGATTTTAGATTTTAGACTTGAAACCTGAAACCTGAAACCTGAAACCTGAAACTTAGGGTGTATATACCGCAAAGTCTTAAGTCTTACGTCTCACGTCTCACGTCTTACGTCTTAAGTCTTAAGTCTAGGATTTGAGCGGCAAATAAATCGTGAACGTGCTCCCTTTGCCTTCCGCGCTTTGCACTTCGATGCGGCCGTGGTGGAGCTGGATGATCTTCTTGACGTAGCCTAAGCCGAGGCCGTAGCCCTTGACGTTGTGGATGTTGCCGTGGGGGACGCGGTAGAAATTGTCGAAAATCTTCGCGATGGACTTCTGCGGGATGCCGATGCCCTTGTCGGAGACCGAAATGATGAAGTGTTTTTCGTCCGACAGCGTGTTTACCAAGATTTCGGGGCTGTCGGTGGAGTATTTGATGCCGTTTTCGATCAGGTTGGTGATGGTGTTGGTGAGATGGGTGCGATCGCCGAAAAGCTGGTGACGGTCGGCATTCAGCGCGACGGTCAGCGAACCGTTGGAGGAGTTGATGAGCAGCGCGAAGCTGTCGGTGACCTTCTGGATGAGTTCGTGCATATCGACCAGCTCGACGTTCATCTTGATCTGCCCCTTGCGCAGCTGCGCCGTCTCCAACACCGTGGTGACCATGTCTTTCAGACGGTTGTTCTCGTCGTTGATGATCTCCACGTAGGATGCCCGTATGTCCTTGTCTTCCAGCATGGTTGGGTCGGAGAGTACCTCGCAGGCCAGAGAGATGGTGGCGATGGGGGTCTTGAACTCGTGGGTCACGTTGTTGATGAAGTCGTTGGTGACATCTGAGGTTTTTTTCTGACGATAAAGCGAGTAGAGCGCGGTGAAGGCGATGACGAAGGTGATGACGAAGAAAACGAGAATCAGGATGATGATGTTGCTCATGCGTTGCAAGATGATGCCGCGCACGGTCGGGAAATAGATGATCAGGTAATGCGGGGAACTCACTTTCTCGTTGTATTTCAGCAGGAATATGAATTCGCTGTTGAGGATGTCCTTGGGCTTTGTGGATTGCGGCTCCACCACGAAGTTCGTCGTGAAGGCGTTGTAGAGCGCGAAATCGAAACGCGAGTCGATGTTCTCGTCCTCCAGTGCCTCCTTGATGAATTGGTGGAGGGTCTTGGCATTGAGCAGCGCGGTGGTGGTGCTGTCTAACTGGATGAGGTTGATGTCCCGGATGTTGAAGGTGTTGGAGATGCCGATCTGCTTGTTTTCGGGATTCCACGGCTCATTATACAGCGGGAAGAGTCTGCGGAAGGCCGCAGTGAAGTACTCTGTGTCGTTGGCGATGACCCGCGAGTTGTTCTCCTGGAAGTAGATGGTGGTCTTGATGACCCCGACGGGCTGATTGGAAACGCTGTCTATCAGAAACTTGCGAGTCTGCTGCATGGAGACCACCTCGTTCATGTCGATGTCGTCCTGTACCACCTCGTCGGAATCCATCGCGATCAAGGTGGTGGAGTCGTTTTTGATGGTGGCGTCGATGCGGTCGATGACCTCGTTGCCTGCCGCGAGCACCTCGTTCACGAAGATGCTGCGTTGCACTTTCTCCGCCTCGGTGTAGAGGTAGAAGATACCCATGATCAGCAGGATGGCGGAAAGGCCGACCAGGATGAAAAGGGGGATGATAATGCGACGTTTCATTTTTGTTAGTGATCAGTGAACTGTGATCAGTGATGTTTTTGTAAATTTTATATTGAAAACAGCCAGGAGAGGGTGTCGATGCCGTCGGGGTATTGCAGCAGCGACGGGTTCTGGGCGCTGCCGAAGGGTTCTGCGGGGTGGCCGACGATGCACTGCAGCTGTTCCGCGTCGTCGAGGAGGCGATGTTTCACCTGCCGGATGTCGTCGTAGTATTCGTAGTAAACCATCCCGATAGGGGAGGCGTATTGTTTGTTTTCGACCAGCAGGAAGGTGCCGGCGTCCATGTAGGGGATCTGGTTCATCAAATGCACGGCTTTTTGGTAGTCGAGGTTGTTGTTGAACTGGTTGTGCAGGGCGACGGGTTGGCTTTCTTGGGTTAAAATGTGCAGAAACGGGACGAAATCGTAGCCTTTCGGGACGAAAAGCTTTGAGATGGAGCGGCAGCCCAAGCCGAAATAGAGGTAGATGTCGTCGGCTAACAGACGGAGTTCCTCTTCGGTTTCGGAGCCGTCGAGCAGGGCCACGCTGTTGCGGTTCTTGCGCAGGATGTGGGGGTATTTGTCGAAATAGTAGGAGAAGTAGCGGGCGGAGTTGTTGCTGCCCGTGGCGATCACTGCGTCGAAGTCGGCGATTTTATCGACAAAGGAGATGCGTTCGCCGAAGCGCGGGTCAATCTCGGTGAGTGCCTGCGCGAGGACAGGCAGCAGGCGCTTGTCCTGCGAGGAGAGCTTCCCTTGGTAGTCGTTGCCGCTGACGAGGATGCAGAAGAAGTCGTGGAAGGCGGCCAAGGGGATGTTGCCGGCGGAGATGACGGCCACGCGTTTGCGCGGGTCTTCCGCGGGCGCGACCTCCCGGTAACGGGCGAGGTACGTGTCCAACGCCGCGGGCGCGAGCATTTTCGCGATGGCGGCGAGCGCATAACGGCAGAACTCCGGTGTGAACCAGCTGTTCTCGCGGTATTGTCGCTCAATGGCCTCCCCGAAACGCTCCTCCATCCATTGGGGAGATGCGAGTTGCTGTCCTAATTCTTTGAATATTTGGATGTTATGTTTCATAATTAACAATTAACAATTCATCGTCATTTATCCTCGCAGGGCTCGCTATCGCTCATTCTGGGCTACCAAGCTCTTGCCCCTGCGGGGCTGCTCGAGGAAGAAGTTTTTGAATGTTGGGGTCGTTCGTTATTAATTCCGGATGGCAGTTACCACTTCTTCTAAAATGCGTTTGATTTCGGCTTCCGGGAAACGTTGGATGATGTTTTCGTTGACCAGCAGGTCCAGTGTGCGGTGGGTTTCGTCGATGTCGCGTTTGGCGAGGTTGTAGATGGTGGTGCGGTCGAGGGGGTGACGGGCGAGACCGGCGTTGACGGCGCATTCGCCGACGGCGGCGGCGACGGTCGGGAAGAGGTCGCTGTCCATCATCGTGGGCATGATGTGGTCGGCGCTGATACCTTGCCGTTCGGCGAAGTCGGCGATGGCGTGGGCGGCGCAGACCGCCATCTCGTCGGTGATCTTGCGCGAGGAGACCAGCAGGGTGCCCTTCAGGATGGAGGGGAAGCAGACCGAGTTGTTGACCTGGTTGGGGAAATCGCCGCGGCCCGTGGCCACGATGTGCGCGCCGGCGGCCTTCGCGGCGTGCGGGTAGATTTCCGGCACGGGGTTGGCGCAGGCGAACACGATGGCCTTCTCCGCCATCAGCGAAATCCACTCCGGCTTGATGGTGTCGGGACCGGGGTGGGAGAGGGCGACCAGAACGTCCGCCCCCTTGAAGGCCTCTTCCTCCGTGGTGATGCCCTGCGGATTGGTGATCTGGCAGAGCTTCCACTGCGGGTAGAAACGCGTGTCTTTCTCGTAATCAAAACGGTTTTTGTGCAGTGTGCCGTCTTTGTCGAACATGACGATGTTTTCGGGCTTCGCGCCGTCCTGGATCATCAGTCGCGCGATGCTGCTGTTGGCCGCACCGGCGCCGTACAGCACGATCTTCACGCTGTCGAGGCGCTTGCCCACGATTTTGAGGGCGTTGAGCACGCCCGCGAGCGTCACGCAGGCGGTGCCTTGCGCGTCGTCGTGCCACACGGGGATGTCGCACTCTTCGCGCAGCACGTCCAGCACGCGGAAACAGTTGGGCTGCGAGATGTCCTCCAGGTTCACCGCCCCGAAGCTGGGCTGCACCATCTTCACGAAATCGATGATCTTCTGCGCCTGGTGGGTGCCGTTCTCGTCGCGACTGTCGATGCAGAGCGCGGAGGCGTCGATGCCGCCCAAGTACTTCATCAGCAACGCTTTGCCCTCCATCACGCCGAGCCCGCCGGGAGGCGTGCAGTCGCCGTCGCCCAACACACGGGTGCTGTCGCTCACCACCGCCACCAAGTTGGCGCGGTTGCTCAGTCGGAACGAACGGTCGTTGTCGTCGCGAATCGTCGTGGAAACCGCCGACACACCGGGGGTGTACCAGGCGTTGAACCAGTTCAGACTCTCGATGGGCACCTTCGGGAGCGTGATTATCTTGCCACGGTAAAAGTCATGCGCGAACAGTGATAAACGTTTGTAAAACAGGGTCTTGGCTTTCGCTTTCTGCCCTTCGTCAAATTCTTGGGGGAAGTATTTCTCCAAATTGTCAATCAGATGGCTCATTGTCATTATTTTTGAGCCGCAAAGGTACACAAATTCCGAATATGGATTATTATAAAATAATGTGCTCTCCGTTCGCCAAACTTTTGTATTTTTGCGCCCGATTTGTAACAAGAATATGAAGAAATACAGTGTGTTATTAGTAGTCTTGGGCTTGATTATGAACGTGTTATACGCCCAAGCGCCCACAAAATTCCAGGTGGAGCTCCTGAACAACCATTTCAACAAGGTGAACTTGACGAATGCCTACGGCAACTCGTCGCAGACCTACGCGACGGCGGACATTGTCGGGGACAAGTTCAATATGACGGTCAGTCTCCAGAACGACATCTACCGTTTCGACTTCGGCAACGGCTCCTCGATGTTGGTGGTGGTGACCCCCGGCGAAACCGTCAACATGACTGTCGATGCCGAGAATCTCCAGCAGATTGTCTCCGTGAGCGGCTCCGAAACCATGCAGTTCGTGAAGGATATGTCCACGCTGGCCATGCGCCGGAAAACGTCGGTGGACAGTATCAACAAGAAACTGCAGGAGGATCCCGAAAAGATCTATTGGGGGGATTTCCTGCAGAAGTTCAACCTCTATCGCCAGACCAACGACGATGTGGATGAGTACCTCTTGCTCTCTTACGACGATCTCGACTCTGTCTATCAGGCGCTGAAAGGCAGTGTGTCGGGCGGAAAAGTGAAGGGCAACGCGGCGTTGGAGTGCGCCGACGTGGCCAACCGGATGCTCAAGAAGCTGGAAATCAACTACGCCCCCTTCGCCAACTATCAGGATAATGTCGATCGCTACTACGATTTTTCCGGCAAGAGAATGCCCGGCATGGATCAGTTCTATCAACTGTTCGACCAATATCAGTCAGATTTGAAAGCCAGACAGGACATTGCCAAAAACTCCCTTGGAACCCTCATGCCGAAGGTGAAGCAACTGCTTGCCGTGCGCGACAGCATGGCTTACAACAACTTGTGGGAGAAGAAGGGCAACCAGACCAAATGGATCAACCAGGTGGCGCAGGAACTCTACCCTTCGATGGGAAGCGTGGTGAGTCAGAAGGCGGCCTATGAGAAGCTGATGGCGAATGACAAACAGAATGCCGACAGACTCTTCACCATGGTGCAGGAAAAGGTCAGCAAGGTGGTGGGCAGGTACCAGCAGTCTTACAACGATCTGGATGCCTACATCACTTCCAAGATGAAGGACGAAATCAAGTCCCACAAGGAGGATATCGGGGTGCTGATGTTCCTCGACATCTTCCCGCGTGAGCAGAATGCCACCCTCCATGCCGAGGTGATCACCGCCCTGCACGGCAAATATCCCGACCATTTGATTGTGAAGGACCGTTGGAACTACATGAACTCGCCTGCCAGCCGGGTGGCTGTCGGCGCCATCGCCCCGGATTTGGAATTCCCGGACCCGGACGGGAAGATGCGCAAGCTCTCCGACCTTCGCGGCAAGGTGGTGTTGCTCGACTTCTGGGCCTCTTGGTGCGGACCGTGCCGCAGGGAGAACCCCAATGTGACGAAAATCTATGCGCAATATCACGACAAGGGCTTTGAGGTGTTCAGCGTCTCCTTAGACAGCGACGCCGCCTCTTGGAAGCGCGCCATCGAAGCCGACAAACTGGTATGGCCCAACCACGTGAGCGACCTCAAGAAGTGGCAGTCGCAGGCGGCGGCCATCTACGGCGTGCGCTCCATTCCCTCCACCTTCCTGTTGGACAAGGAGGGGCGCATCGTGCAACGCGATTTGCGCGGAGCCGACCTGGAACGTGCCGTGAAGCAATTGGTGGAACAATAATCGCAGGGACGGCGAACGCACCGCCTCCGCAGCGGAAACAGGGCGTGGAAGAGATTCCGCGCCTTTTTTTTGTAGCGTGGAAAAAGGGCAAAAAAAAAGCAACAGAAAAATCTGTTGCTTCACAAAATCATCTAAATGTTATGAAAAAATAGTTTTCTTGGAGCGGAAAACGGGACTCGAACCCGCCACCTACAGCTTGGAAGGCTGTCGCTCTACCGGATGAGCTACTTCCGCATAAAAAAAACAAGTGGGAGAGGAAGGATTCGAACCTCCGAAGGCTTAGCCAGCAGATTTACAGTCTGTCCCATTTGACCGCTCTGGAACTCTCCCATCGTTGTCTCGTTTATGCCTGGAGCCGATAGTCGGACTTGAACCAACGACCGGCTGATTACAAATCAGCTGCTCTACCAACT
>JAEEIG010000130.1 GCA_016281255.1 Bacteroidales bacterium | reverse complement strand
CGTAGGCTAAGAAATCGAAATCCAGTGCCGCGCTACTGTAGAGGGTGGAGGTCGCCAAGCCGGACTGTTGCAGTACAGGGTCGGTGTAGTAGTTGGTGATGGCCTGCGAGGAGGATCCGGAGCTGTTCGGGCCGGCGGCCACGGTGACCGCGCCGGTGGTCATCACCAGACCTGAGTCGAACGGGAACTGGGTATAGTTGTTCCGTTGGAAAGTGCCGATCTGATTGTAGGTCACGTTGCCCGTTTGGTTGTTGAACTTACCGTTGGTGATTTCCACAGCTTCACCCTGAAGGTGATATTTCAGGATGGTGTCGATATGGGTGCCCTGCAGCGATTGCACGGTCACATTGTTGTTCTGCGCCCACAATGTAACATGAAGGCCCGCAAGCAAAAGTATAATGGAAAGTAGAAATCGTTTCATACCCTGTAATTTAAATGATTTTATCATAACATAAGATTTGGCAAAGATACATTTTTTATACAACAAATCACTTCGGAAATTTTTTTGTTTTTTAAATTTCCCTCTCTATATATATTTAGTCGCGTGAGGTCGCGAAAACATCACATCGGGTGGCGTTTTTTTTTTTGAGGCCTTTTAAAACAAGTAGAGACGATGCGCGCATCGTCTCTACAGAGGGAATTAGTTTCAGGTTTCAGGTAGTCACGTGCTATTGAAACTTGAAACCTGAAACCAATTTAGTTTATCCGCAGTAGAAATATTCCTTCACCATCTTCGCCATCAGCTCAGGATCTTTGGCGATTTCCTTACGGATGGATTTGTCCTTGAAGGATTTGAGTTGTTTGATGATGTCGTCGATCATGGAGCGGTCGAAGACACCGTGCGCTTCGAAGATTTCGCGGTGGTTGCTGAGTTCGTCGGCGGATTCCCAGCAGGAGGCGGGCAATTGGGCGAGTTTCTCGACCAGTGCCTTGTTCTCGGCGCGGTGGATATCGACATCGACGTAGGTGGATTCAGCGAATTCGAGGGCGTTCTCCATTTCGAAGCCGTGGCGGGCGGCGCAGACGAGGCCGGCTAACAGCAGGTAGATGTCGGCGGAGCCGTCCGGGCAGCGGAATTCGACGGTTTGTTTCTGGGAGCGGTCTTTGTTGACGGCCTTCTCCAGCGGGTTGAGTTCGGCCACGATGTCGTTCTTGTGGGTCCAGCCCAGGGGCACGCGCACGAGCACGGAGCGGTTGCGGTCGCCCCAGCATACGGACGTGGGAGCTTCCTGATGGGGCACCAGGCGGAAGTAGGAGGTCGGGTTGGTGTTGCCGAAGGCGGTCAGGGAGCCTGCGCAGGTCATGTAGCCTGCGATGGCTGTCTTGGCGATGGAGTTAAGCTTGCCCTTGGTCACCATCTGGTTCTTGCCCTTGCCATCGACGATGCAGGTGTGGATATGGAGACCGCTGCCGGCCTTGCCGGCGGTGATCTTCGGGGAGAAGGTGACGTCGAAGCCATATTCGTAAGCGAGGTTGCGGATGATCCACTTGGCCAGGATCAGCTGGTCGGCGGCATCTTGAACGTCGGTGACGAGGAATTCGATTTCGTTCTGCTCATAGATTTTGCCATCCATGGTGAAGTTGCCCACTTCGGAGTGGCCGTATTTGATGAGGCCGCCCATCTTGGCAATGTTGAGCATGCATTCAGCACGGAAATGTTCGAACTTGGTGAACGGGGAGGACTCGTGGTAACCTCTTTGGTCGGGGATGGTGAAGAGGTCGTCTTCCTCGCCGATGACGTAATATTCGAGCTCGCCCATGGCCTGGAAGTAGTTGCCGGTCACTTCGGTGAACGACTTGGCAGCCTTGCGCAGGATGTATTCGGGAGAGTTCTCCAGCGGTTTGCCTTCATTGTTGTAATAAGAGCAGAGGAAGGAGAGGGTGGGAATCTCCGTGAACGGGTTGAGGAAAGCGGTGGAGAAGCGCGGGATGACGTAGAGGTCGCTGGAGCCGGCGTGGATGAAAGCCGGGAAGATGTTGGACCCGTCAACGCGTTCGCCGTTGGAGAGGATCTGCTCGAGATAGTCGCGGCTGTGGAGCACGAAGCCGAGGGTCTTGATGCGTCCGTCGCCGGCCACGTAATGGAAGTTCACCATCGGGATGTTGTTCTCCTCCACATACTTGATCATGTCCGCTTTGGTAAATTCCTTGGGACTTTTCTTGAAATAATTCACGAGCGGATTCAGGCTCATGGTAATATTGTCTTTTGCCATAACATTGGATAATTTAAGTTCATAAAATTCGGGGGCAAAGATAGCATTTTTCAATGAACAAAATATGCATTTTATCTTTTTTTTTGGTCATTTGGAGGGATGGAAAAAAATTTTTTTAACTGTTGTGATTTAAAAAAAAAGTATCTTTGCAGCTTGTAAAAGTGGATGTTGAGTTTGAGGAGTGGATGTAGAACAAAAATAAGTCAAACATACTATATAATTCATTATTCATAAAATTCCACAAGTTATGAGAAAAGTTTACATTTTCGAAAGGCTGACCGGACAGGTCAAGCGCTTAGCCGCCTTCATGCTGATCACGCTGTTGGCGGTGGGCAATGTCTTTGCTCAAGAGGTGACGTACGTCTTCTCAGAGCAGGGATATGAGAATGCCCAAGATTTGGTGGCTGCTGATTTCGATAACGTTATCAGTTTCACGCCGGCAAGCAATGGTGCAAGTAATACGCCAAAGTATTACACATCTGGTAATGCGGGTCGTTTTTACGGCCAGAATTCATTTACATTGACCCCTGCTGTGGGTTATGTCATCACAGGAGTTACGTTCAAAGCTCCTACAAGTGCTAACTATTCGCCTGACTTGGTGTATTCCATCGACGGTGATGCGACACCGGTCTCTCTGTCTCCTGTTGCCGAAGGATCAAACAAAGTTTACACAATCAACGATATTCACTCAAATACGAGTGTTTGTGTGACCAATCCGAACAGCAGCGGCCATGTGCGTGTGATTTCCATCACGGTCACTTATTCCGAGAGCAGTGTGGTTGTTGTGCCCGCTCCCACCTTCTCTTTGCCTTCCGGCACTTACTACACCCCGCAGACGGTCTCCCTGACTGCCGTTGCAGGTGCGAACATCTTCTACTCCATCAATGGCGGGGAGCCTGTCCTCTATAACGCTCCTTTCACGGTTTCCGAGACATCTGCCATTTCCGCATACGCAGTTCTGGGTGAGGTGTCGAGTGCTGTTTCTACCATCACGGTCAACTTCCCGGTGCAATTGGCCAACATAGCTGCTTTGATAAGCGCTGAGGCTGACAACAGCACGGTCTATCAAGTCACTGGCGATGTGCAATATGTCTGGCGTCATGGCAGAAACATGTATCTGCAGGATGCCACCGGCGGATTGCTGGTATATGACAACTCCAACCCTGTTATCACGACTGAATACAACAACGGTGATGTGATTTCCGGCGGTATTTCCGGTAAACTGACGCCTTATAACGGCATGGTGGAATTGGTTCCCACGATGAACACCGCCGAGGGTACTCCCGGCACAGCCGTCGAACCAATTGTGACCACGATTGCCGACATTGCGGCCAACCCTAACCAATATTTGTATAAACTGGTGGCTCTCCGCAACGGTACATTCCAAGGAAAGACCATCACCACCGGCAACAGAACTGCCAGAACCATTGAGTTCTATCAGGGTGGTGACACGATCAAGGTTTACAACCAATTCAACACGGTGAACGCTACATTCACGGCCAATGAACCTGGTGTGGCCATCGGTTTCGTAGGCAAATTCGAAGGCGAAGTGGAAATTTTCCCGCGTGGCAATGCCGACCTTATCGGCACTGCAGCACCTTACGCTTGCGACTTTGAGAACGGCAATTACGAATGGAATATCGTCAATGGCAACAATACCAACAAATGGTATATCGGTGAAGCCCAAGGTTTCGACAATAACAAATTGTACATCTCCTCCTCTAACGGTGTCACGAACAAATATAACGTATCAGAGGCTTCTGTTTCACACGCATACGTTTACACGATGCTTCCTGCAAGTGACGTGCTGTTAACCTTCGACGTCAGAACCGTAGGTGACGAGAACGACTTCCTGCAGGTGTCTGTTTTGGACGAGGCCCCCGTGGCCGGCACGCTGCCCACGAACTATATTACTCGCATCTATGGCGTGAACGAGTTCACCACCCAAAACGTAGTCATTCCGGCCGCTTACGCTGGTGGCAAATACATCGTATTCACTTGGAACAACAATGCTAGCGGTGGCGCACAAACTCCTGCCGCTATCGACAATGTGGCGTTGAACACCACTTGTACCACTCCGACCAACATCGCTGTCACGGTGAACGATCAGACGGCTGTGATTACTTGGAATGCTCCCGAGGGACAAGACGCTTGGACATTGCAATATAAAGATGCTGCTGGCGATGCATGGCAGACGGTGGAAGCTACCACTGCTTCTGTTACCTTGAACAACCTCAGCACTGAAGTGACTTACGATGTGCGTGTGAAAGCCAATTGCGGTGAAGAGAGCAGTCTTTGGGCTAGCGCTCAGTTCTATGTTCCTTGTGTTGCTTTGACGACTTCTCCGATGGAGATCACTATCGGTACAGGAACATCTACGAGCTCCACCACTCCGATGAATGCTTACTATAAGAATTCTTGGACTCAGATGATTTATCCGGCTTCTGAATTCGCATCTGCTGGTTATATCAATTCTTTGTCTTGGTATGTGAATACTACCAACGCTCATAATTACCAGACTTTGAAGATTTACCTTGGCACGAAATCCTCTGCTACCCACGAAAGCAATACAGACTGGCTCTCCATGGATGATTTGACCTTGGTATATGAATCCAACAATGGTACCATCGGTTCTGCTGTGGGTTGGGAGACTTACACATTGAACACTCCTTATTATTATAATGGTGAAGACAATCTCGTGGTTGTGACGGCTCGTACCGCTGACAACTACAAGTCATTGAATTATCGTTATACCTCTTCCACCAACAGTGTGTTGTATAGAAGAAGCGACAGTTCTCCAGAGAGTTATGGTAGCCACCCGGGCACTAATTCAGGTACATATGCCGCCAATCTTCCGAATATGATGGTGGACTTCACTGCTTATGTTTGCGCTGATCCTGTTTGCGCCGTTCCTACGGACTTGAACGTAAGCGACATTACTACCGAAAGTGCAGTTCTGACATGGGAGGCTGGCGATGCCACTGCTTGGCAGGTGAACTACATGTCTGCTTCCGATGAAGAATGGACCACTGTTGATGTCACTGAAAATACCTATACACTTACCGGTCTTGACCAGTACACGACTTACTATGTGCGTGTGAAGGCCAACTGCGGTACTGTTGGTATGAGCGGTGAGGCTGCTTTGGGCTTCACCACCGTGGCCAACTGTGTTGCTCCTCAAGAGTTGACGGTTACTGCCAACACCCACACCGTGAACGTGAATTGGACACCGGTTGAAGGTGTTAATGAATATGTGGTTGAGGTGAAGGGTCTTGATGACGATGCTCTCTTCGTTTTGAATGTTTTGAACGCTTCTCAGACCAACCTTACCGGTTTGACGGAGGGCAATATGTACCTCATTTCTGTAAAATCTATTTGTGGTGAACAAGAGGTTAGCGATTGGACTTCCGTCAACTTCACGATGCCGACCATCTGCTCGACTCCTGCGGGTATGCAAGTGGTCGAAAAAGATGCTAACAGCGCTACAATCACTTGGACCGACAACGGTGCAGAATCCTGGACTGTTGAATATGGTGAGATGGGTTTTGCTTTGGGTACCGGCACACAGATTGTTGTTAACGAGAATACTGTCACCTTGACAGGTTTGAATGGTTATTCAAACTACGATGTGTATGCAAAGGCAGACTGTGGTCTCGGTTATGTAAGCAACTGGTCTTCCAAGTTCAGCTTTAAGACAGACTGCGGCCCGATTACGGTAACGCAAGAGAATCCTTGGGTTGAAGATTTCGAATCTTACACGGGTTCCGGTAACCTCGCTTTCGATAACTGCTGGGCTACTCCCGAGATGACCAGCTTCAACTCCCCGTTCATCTATCGTAACTACGCTACTGCTGCCCACTCCGGTAAGAACACTGCCGAGCTGAAAGGTAACAGCGGTGCAGTGGCTACCTTGGTGCTGCCTGAATTCACCAACAACCTCATGGATCTGCAGTTCAGCTACTATGGTATGGTTACGGGCTCTACGCCTGGCACCATGCAGCTGGGTTATGTTACGGATGCTGCCGATGCTTCCACCTTTGTGGAAGTGCAGCAAGTTCCTGCTCAATCCGGCAGCTACAACCGCGCCAACGCTATGCTTTATGGTCCGTTCACCTTCGGTGAGAATGTTCCGGATGGCGCTCGCATCACCTTGCGCTTCACTTCTGCTACAGGCAGCTGCTCTTGGAACTTAGATGACTTCACCGTGGAGATGAAGCCCGACTGCCAGATACCCACAATGCTTACTGTTACCGATGTCGCCGCTACTTCTGTCACATTGGCTTGGACGGCTAATGGTTCTGAAGAGGCTTGGAACATCGAATATGGTCCTGCCGGTTTCGAACAGGGTAATGGTACTGTGGTTGCCGCTGACGCCAACCCGTTCACGGTTACCGGTCTTAGCGACGCTACTGCCTATGATTTCTACGTGCAGGCCAACTGCGTGACCACCGTCAGCGAATACTCTCTGCCCACTACGGTCACCACCAAGTGTCTGCCGCTGGCTACTCCGTACACGGAGAACTTCGACAGCTATACAGGTTCTACCTACAGCACCGCAGGTGTGGTGCCCACTTGTTGGGATTCTTACACCAACAATACGGACAAAAAATATGCTCCTCATGTGAATACGGGTGCAACCTCTGCCTTTAACTATGCACAGAGCGGCAAGGGTCTTGGCTTCTATGCCAGCAGTGCAGGAAACTCTGCTTTCGCTATTCTGCCGATGTTTGAACATCCTGTCAGCACCATGACCCTCTCCTTCTGGCGTAGAATGGAAAGTACTTCCAATGGTGTTCTTACGGTGGGTTACGTGACCGATGCCAATGATCCGATCAACAGCTATACCGAGGTGGCCACCATCCCGTCTGTGACCACTTCCAACAATGACTATACCGTGGATTTCACTGCTTATAACGGTTCGATTCCTGCTGGTGCCAGAATCGCGTTCCGTTGGTATAAAGAGAGCACTTGGTACACTTGTGCTATTGATAACGTCTCCATCACCTCCACGGCTGATGCTTCCTGCCAGCCTGTCACCAACCTGACCGCTGACAACATCACCTACAACTCCGCTGTCCTGACTTGGACTCCTGGAGCAGATGAGACTGCTTGGACTGTGGCTTACAAGGCTACTGCTGATGAAGAGTGGACGACTGCTGAGGTTGCCACCTCTTCCCTCACATTGACGGGCCTTTCCGCTGTCACTGAATATCAGGTGTCTGTGACTTCCATCTGTGGCGACGCTGTTTCTGAGGCTGCCACTACTACTTTCACTACTATTTGTGGTAATCCTTGCGAATACACCTTTGTGCTGCATGATTCCTACGGCGATGGCTGGAATGGCAATTCCATCAGCATCTCTTACAGTGGTGGTGGCACCCAATACGTGACATTATCCAGTGGTAGTGAAGGTACTGTCTATGTGACTATTCCCGAAGGTGAGACGATGACCTGCAACTGGTCGAACGGTAGCTACGCGTACGAAACCTCTTTCGAGATTAAGAACGATTGTGCCGAAACGGTTTATTCCGGATCCGGAGCTCAGAGCAACGAATTCTTCACGGCTACTTGTCCGGATATGTCTTCTTGCCCGAAGCCGACCAACATGACCGTTTCTGAACTGTCTACCACTTCTGCTGTTATCTCTTGGACACCTGGCGGCGAGGAGACTGCCTGGATTGTGACCTATACAGAGCTTCCGACAGAAGATTTGCAGACCACCACGGTGACGACTACTTCGTTCGCTTTGACGGGTTTGACTCCCAACACTCAATATCTGGTGAGTGTGAAGGCTGATTGCGGTGACGAACAAAGCAATGCCTCTTTCGTCAACTTCTCCACCTATTTTGCCGGTTGTGAATTCACCTTTGAATTGGAAGATTCTTACGGTGACGGATGGAATGGCAATGCTATCGAACTCGCGTTCAGCAATGGAACTACTCAAACACTCACCATCGATTATGGCACTTCGGAAACATACAATGTAACAATCCCGGATGGCGAGTCTATGGTTTGTAATTGGATTGCAGGTTCCTATCCTGGTGAGACCTCTTTCACCATCACTGATAACGAAGGTAACGAGGTTTACTCAGGCTCCGGTACGCAATCAAATGGTTTCTTCACCTCTTTCTGCGTTCAGACCACTTGTCCCGCTCCGCTGGCTCTCTCCGCTACGGAGGTTGAGAACGGTTCCAGCGTGATTACATGGTTTGCAGGTGGTGAAGAGACTACTTGGAGCATCACTCTGACTCCTGAAGAGGGCGATGCTATCACTGCTACTGTGAACGAACCGACCTATACCATCACGGGTATGCAACCTGGCGACTCCTACGTGGTTACGGTGAAGGCTATTTGTGGCGAGGAAGACGAGAGTGTCGAAGTCACCACTACGGTTATTTGTCCTGCTTTGGTTGACATTGCTTTGGTTAATGTTTATACCAACCCCAGCAACTGTGACCTCTCTACCGGCATGATTGCCCGTATCACCGTTAAGAATATGATGGAGAGCCCCATCACCAGCTTCGAGGCTTACTATCAGGTGAATGGCGAAGGCCCTGTTGTACATGAGACTGTTTGGCCGTACCTCTCATTCGACTATGGTGAGACCTACAGCTACACCTTCCTTACTGCTCCTGTTTTCACCGAAACGACCAATTTCATCACTGCATGGGTAGTTGTTCCGGGTGAAACCAACACCGATGACAATACGGCTTCTTCCGGTGTCACCTTACTGACCGAAGAGCAGGCTCTTCCGTATGTGGAGACCTTCCCTGCATCTTCTGCCGACAATTGGGCTGTGGTTGACAACAATGGTGACAACAGCACCTTCACTGTCACGGGCGGCACTCTTAAGTATTCCGGCAGCGATGAGTTCACTGCAAACGATTACGCTGTTTCTCCGTGTTTGGAATATGTACCTTACACTAATTATCTCATCAGCTTCGACTATAAGGCTAACAGTCCGTATTACACCGAAAAACTGACTGCTTACTACGGACCGAGCGTCAACCTCTACTATGATTATCCGTTTGGAACCATTACCTTCAACAATGCAGAATATGCACATTACAGCTATGTGGGTTACATGGCTATGACTATGGATAACCTGCATGTGGCCTTCAAGGCTGAAAGCCCTGTTGGCACGGATGGTTTCAGCATCGACAATGTCACTGTCAAGAAGGCTGTCAGCTTCTCTGTCACTGCCGGTGAACACGGCTCAGTGGCTGTAGAGAATGCAGTTCCTCAAAATAGTTTCTATTATGCAGGTGAGAATGACGAAGTGACTTTGGTCATGACTCCCGAGTTTGGTTACCATGTGGCTGGCATCTATGTGAACGGTGAGTTGGCAAGAGGTGAAAACCCGAACAATGCTCCTGTTGACTTCTTCACCTTTACTCCGAGCACTGGCGATTATGTGACGGTTCTCTTTACTGGCAATGTGTACAATGTGACTGCTACGGTGAACAACCTCTATGCTACCGGTTATAACGACGACGCTCCTGGCGCTGTTTACACGCCTGCTCACGAGCTGGTGGCTCAGGGTGGCTCTCACACGGGTGTTCTTACACTTGCTCCTAACTACCATTTCATTTCCATGACTGTGAACGGCGTGAATGTCGCTCCTGTTCCTTCCAACGTGGATGGTCAGTATCTGTTGACCTTGAATCCTGTGATGGAAGACAAGGACATCAACGTGGTGGTTGAACTCGACAGCGCACACGTCATCTACAATGTGCTTGCCGGTCAAGGTACTATCAACGGTCACTTTGTGGTGGACGGCACCGCTACTACCTATCCGGTAGTCTTCACTGAGACTGTTGTGGGTTACTCCAACTTGTGGAGCACCATCACTCCTGCTCCTGGTTATCATGTGGCCAGCCTCGTTGTTGACGGCGTGGAGCACAACATCATTTCCGAGTATTACTTCGAGCACATCATGGGTACGCACACGGTTGATGTAGTCTTCGAGAAGGACCACTACTACATCACCACCAACGCTTACGGCAACGGTACTGTTTCTGCTGGCGAAGATTTCGATTATGATCCTGATTACACCTACACCTTCACGGCCACTCCGGATGCCGGTTATCGTATCGCTTCCATCACCCGCAACAATGTTGCAGTGGCGGTTGCCGATCCTGTTGCCGGTTACACGGAGACGTTGACCAACATTCTTTCCGATTATAACTATGAAGTGTATTTTGAGCTGAACACCTACACTGTGACGGCCACCTCCGGCGCTCACGGTACGGTCTCTCCTGCCGGTGTTTCCAACTACTATCATGGTACGGATGTGGTTTACAGCATCGTGGCTGACCTGGGTTATTTCATCTCTTCAGTCACGGTTGACGGTGTTGACATCAACATGCCGATCAACGACGAATTGACCACTGGCTCCTATACCTTCTACAACATCAATGACAATCACACGATCAGCGCCACCTTCGCTCCGAAGATGTACACTGTGACGGTGAATGCTGGACAACACGGTGAAATCACTCCTGGTACGGGTGAATTCGCATACGGCACCACCCCGCTTTTCCACATCACTCCTGATGCCGGTTACGGTATTGTGGACGTGACGGTTGACGGTGCATCTGTGGGTGCAGTCAATGCTTACACCTTCCCGGCACTGACCGCCGATCACACCATTGCTGCCACCTTCGCTGCTTACCAATACACTATCAATGCAACGGCTGGCAACGGCGGTACAATCACGCCTGCCGGTAACACCACTCTCGCCTACAACGGCACTCAAGTTTACACGATTTCCGCAAACGCCGGCTATCATGTGAGCGATGTGTTCGTGGACGGTGCATCTGTGGGCGCAGTTACCTCTTACACCTTCTCAAATGTTACCGATAACCACATCATCTATGCTGCGTTCGAGGCTAATGAGTACACGGTGACAGTGAACCAGCCCGCCAACTGTATGATCACTCCTGGTACGACCACGGTTCTCTATGGTGCAACTCCTGCCTTTGTGGTCACCCCGAATGTCGGTTTCAATGTGACAGCCATCACGGTGAACGGTTCCAACGTGCCTCTTGCCAACGTTCCGAACGTGAACGGTACTTACACTTACACCTTCCCGGCAATCTCTGCCAACCAGACCATTACGGCCACTATGACGGCGAAGACTTACACCATCACCGCCACTGCAGGTGCTAACGGCAGCATCAACCCGGGTACCCAAACGGTGAACTTCGGTGCATCCAAGACCTTCACCTTCACGCCGAATGCCGGCTATGTGGTGGATAACGTGACCGTTGACGGTGCCAACCTGGGTGCTTTGAGCTCCTACACCTTCACCAATGTGACGGCTAACCATACCATCAATGTCACCTTTGCAATGGCTGAATGTGAGGTTCCTTACTCCTTGTACGCTACGCATATCGGTGAGACTACCGCGATGTTGCACTGGTCACACCCGACGGCAACCTCATTCGATATCCAGTACAAGACTCCCACCAGCAACTTGACTTCTGTCACCAATGTTTCTGGCAACAGCTATGAACTGACCGGTTTGGAGAACAACACCGTCTATCTGTGGCAAGTCCGCGCAAACTGCACGAACAGCAACCACAGCGATTGGTCTAACCTTGTCTCCTTCACGACTGAGGTGACTCCGATTGAAATCGGCATTGAAGATTTCGTGAAGAACAGCGTCAAGGTTTATGCTGAACACCAGAATGTCCATATCCTCAACAACGAGGGTCTGACCATCGACAACGTGCGCATCTTCGACACTTACGGCCGTCTGATTTACAGCGGTTCTGTGAGCAGTGACCACGAAGTCATCGGTCTCAACGTGGCTACCGGTACCTACATTGTGAACGTCACTACCGACCAAGGTGTTGCCAACTACAAAGTCACGATTATGAGATAATCATTCAAACTGCTTATACGCAAGGGGAATCTCGAAAGGGATTCCCCTTTTTTATGGTTTAAAAGTCCATGCGGTTAAACGATAAAAAAATATGTGAGTCTTATGTTTATTTTATTATTTTTGCACATAAAATAAATACATTAAATAATTGAAAAGATGAAAAAAGTACTTGTTTTATTGTTGAGTGTTATGGCTCTTAATGTGTATGCGTTTGCTGACAGACCTGTTACATTCGCTCAGTTACCACAGAAAGCGCAACAGTTCATTACCAAACATTTCAGTGGCGTGGAATTTCTTTCCGCCACGATGGATGACGACTATGAAGTCTATCTTGCCAACGGCACCAAAGTGGAATTCACTCTTCAAGGCGATTGGAAAGAGGTGAGATGCGCCGGAGGTGTTCCTGCCGCTATCGTTCCTGCCGCCATTTCCAAATATGTGAAGACCAATTACGCCAACGCCGCCATTGTCAAAATCGACAAAAAGTACAGCGGTTATGAAGTGGAGTTGAACAATGGCTTGGAGTTGAAATTCGACACGAAAGGAAATCTCCTTGCTATTGACGATTAAAACAACAGGCAAAATAATTGCAGGGACGTATGCCATACGTCCGACTGCCAAATTATTACGCATCATCATTTTTTTACCAACAGAATATGAAAAAGTTAATTGCAATTTTATTAGGCGTTTTCATGCTGGGCATGTTTTCATCGTGCAACAGAATGATTTCCCCCGACAAACTGCCTGCCCAGGCGAAACAGTTTGTCGCGGCCAATTTCAATGGGGTCAATGTGCTTTCCGTGCAGCGTGACGGGCTCGACTATGATGTCATTTTAGTCGATGGAACGTCGTTGGAGTTCCGCCGTAATGGCCAATGGACGAAAGTGGACTGCGGCCTGAATCCGCTGCCCGCAGGCGTTCTTCCCGCCAATATCGCGCAATATGTGACCGCCAATTTTCCTGCCAACTACGCCACCAAGATCAAATACGATGACAGACATTACGAGGTGGATATGAATAACAACCTTGAGCTTCGGTTTGACAAGAACGGCATGTTTATCGGTGCAGATGATTAAAAAAAGACCGTTAATGCAAACATTTAATAATTTTGTTTTGCCCTTTTAAAGGCTATTCGTTATTTACCAAATCTATCACTTATTTTAAAACATCAAAACAATGAAAAAGTTATTTGTAATCCTGATGAGCGTGGTCGCTCTGACTGCATTTGTGTCATGTGACGACAAGCCGGTTACCGCCGACAAACTGCCATCAAAGGCTAAAACATTCCTGAGCACCTACTTTCCGGGCATTGCCGTTGCTTCTGTCATCAAAGAGGAAGATGGCGACTACGATGTCGATCTTGTTGACGGCACGGATGTGGATTTCAGACACAGTGGCGACTGGAAAAAGGTGGACTGCCACAACAGACCTGTTCCCCAAGGATTTTTCCCGGCCAGTATCGCTACATACGTGACCAACAATTATATCGGTGGATACATTGAGGAAATTGAGTTTGAAAACAACCGTTACAAAGTCAGTTTGGTTGATGCATCGGGCTTCGAGACGGATTTTGACCTTATTTTCGACAAAAACGGCAACTATATCGGTCTTGACGACTAAAATCCTTGGTTGACGTAAAAAATCTGACGGCCTCTTGACAAGAGGCCGTTTTTTGTATCTTTGCCGTCCAAAACCGAAGACATATGGCAAAGAGCAAGACCATGTACTATTGTAAGAACTGCGGGGCGCAGTCGGCGAAATGGCTGGGGCGTTGTCCGGAATGCAACGAATGGAACACCTTCGAGGAGGAGGTGATCTTGCAGGACTCCACAACGGCCGTAAAAGGCCATTATTCGCCTGTTGTCACGCAAAATGCCCCCAAGGTTATCGACGACATCGAACTGACAAAATTCCCGCGCACCGCGACTGGATTCGCCGAATTCGACCGTGTGTTGGGCGGCGGCATCGTGAAGGGCTCCATCGTGCTGTTGGGCGGCGAGCCGGGCATCGGCAAATCGACCCTGCTGCTGCAGATGGCACTGCACTTACGCGGTCAGAAAGTGCTCTACGTTTCCGGTGAAGAGAGCGAGGCGCAGCTCAAGATGCGCGCCGCACGCCTCTCGGGTGAACCCGCCCCCCACTGCTATGTGCTTACCGAAACCAGTACCCAGCAGATTTTCAAGCATATAGAGGCTTTACAACCCGACATCCTTATCGTGGATTCCATCCAGACGATGCAGAGCGACCTGTTGGAGTCGGCGGCGGGCTCCATCTCCCAACTCAAGGAGTGCGCGGCGGAATTCCAGCACTTTGCCAAACGCACCGCCTGCCCTGTGTTCCTCATCGGCCACATCACCAAGGACGGCTCACTCGCCGGACCGAAACTGTTGGAACACATCGTGGATACGGTGCTGCAGTTCGAGGGTGACCAGCACTACGGCTACCGCATGGTGCGTTGCATCAAGAACCGTTTCGGCTCCACCGCCGAACTGGGTATTTTCGAGATGCTCCAGGACGGGTTGCGTGAGGTGCAGAATCCATCGGAAATACTTGTGTCCCAACATGATGAGGATTACAGCGGCAATGCCATCGCCTGCATTTTGGAGGGAAACCGCCCGATGATGATCGAGACGCAGGCGTTGGTGAGCACCGCGGTCTATGGCACGCCGCAGCGCTCTGCCACGGGCTACGACATCCGCCGGATGAACATGCTTTTGGCGGTGTTGGAGAAGCGTTGCCGGTTCAAGCTCGGCGCGAAGGACGTCTTCCTGAACATCGCGGGCGGTTTGCGCGTGGAGGATCCGGCCATCAACGTTGCGATAGTGGCGGCTATTTTGTCCTCGGCCACCGACATCGCGCTGGACAACAAGACCTGTTTCACGGGCGAGATGGGCTTGAGCGGCGAGGTGCGCCCCGTGACGCGCATCGCCCAGCGCATCGCCGAGGCCGACAAATTGGGATTCACCCGTATGTTCGTCTCCAAATACAACCTCAAGGGCATCCGCATTTCCGACTATAATTTGCAGATTGTGCCGATTTCAAAGGTGGAGGAGATGGCGCGGGTGTTGTTCAATTAGTAAGTGGTAGTTAGTGGTTAGTAGTTGTATCGATGACCTTTCATTATGAAACATAATTCCTTGAACAGCCCCGGAGGGGCAAGACGCGCGAAGCGCTAATAACCCCACACAAGGCGTAGCCGTAGTGTGGGGCAAGCCACAGAAGGCGTAGCCGCAGTGTGGGACTGGCAAGAAAAAACGAACAAATATGAACAACGAAGAACATAATATCTGCCGAGAAGGCATCGTACGCGCCGTCAATGGCGACGACGTCAACGTGGAAGTCATCGTGAGTTCCGCTTGCAGCGGGTGTCACGCTAAAAGTATTTGCATCCCCTCCGACCGCAGGAAGGAGGTCATCACCGTCAAGAACACCCGCCACGAGGAGTACAGGGAGGGCGAGACCGTGGAGCTCCTGTTAGAGACCTCCGCCGGCAACAAGGCGGTGATATTGGCCTACGTGTTGCCGCTCTTTGTCTTGATGCTACTTCTCTTCGGCTGCTATGCCCTCACCCACAAGGAGTTGCTCAGCGTCGGCATAGGCGTCCTCGGGGTTGTGATCTATTACCTTATCCTGAAATCTGCTGGAAAATCGGTGGAGAAAGGGATTACCTTTGGCATCCGGAAAAAGGTGATAGGATAAATAAACTATTTTTGTCGTGTTTATAAATGCAGAATATGACATATCATCAAAATAATTTAAATCATTCGATCAGAGCAATTTGTACGCTGATATTGGTGCTGATGGGCGGTTGGATTTTTGCTCAGACCATCACCGTAAGCGGCCATCTTTATGAGAAGGGAAGCTTGGAGTCGTTGCCAGGCGGACTGGTTTATGAACCGGTTTCGCAGAAAGCCACGACCACCAACACCTACGGATTTTATACGCTTACTTTACCCTATCAAGAAGGTATGTATTTGGTTTTCAATAGTTTTGGTTATATCAACGATACCTTGTGGATACGCAGTGCCGAAAGCTTTGAATATGATGCCAAATTATCGAAAATCACCACTTTGGAGACGGTGACCATCACAGCGGAGAAGACCAATACCGAGCAGGTGCAGATGAGCTCCATCAAGCTGTCAACCAAAGAGATACAGCAAATTCCCATGTTGTTAGGTGAAAAGGATGTCTTCAAGACGTTGCTGTTGTTGCCGGGTGTGCAGTCGGCTTCGGAAGGCACCTCCGGCATCTATGTGCGCGGCGGTGGACCAGACCAAAACCTTGTCATTTTGGACGAAGCCACCATCTACAACGCCAGTCATCTTTTGGGGTTTTTCTCCATTTTCAACGGCGATGCCATCAAATCGGTGGAGCTGATAAAAGGCGGATTCCCGGCGCGTTACGGTGGTCGTTTGTCTTCTGTCATTGACATTAACATGAAGGATGGCAACAAAGAGAGCTACCATGTGGAGGGCGGCATCGGGGT
>JAEEIG010000129.1 GCA_016281255.1 Bacteroidales bacterium | reverse complement strand
ATTCGCCCGCCCGGCACAGTGTGCCGTGGCCGGAAATAGTGCGCGAACGAGAGTGTTGACATCGCCAACAACAAGGCATTGGCAGCAAAAAGCTTTTTTCTGAGATACTTATGATTAGAAATCAAATATGCGAAACTTGAAATATTTTATATCTTCGCGGCATGAATACTATGTTGTCCCGAGTTGTCCATGTTGTCGTCAAAAATAAGATAAAGAATGAATGCTGTAATAAATTTATCTATCATCTTGGTTATCATTATTATGCAATTAGACAATCTATTTGTGTGTTATAAAGTAACGGATTTGATACAAAACGAAAATCCAGATTTATATAAACACTATAAAGGCCCATATAGCTTGTTCAAGAAAAAACGCCTTGTACTAAATTCCATCTGGTTTACAAAAAAAGACCGAGAGCAACTCTCATCCGAATGCAAAAGGCTTTTTTTACGACAACGAATAGATTATATAGGTTCTGCTTTTGCCGTTGTTTTATGGATTATATTCATTTTAGTGATTAATTTTTAATTCAAGGTTCGAAGTCTATTGAATAATGAGCAAAAAACGGAATAGGAGTGTTAAGTCAAGGTCACACAGGAGGAAATCATACGTTCAGAAACATCCTCCGGCCCAAAAGGGATTGCCTCCAGTAAAGGTAGAGGGAGATGACGTGCCAAAGATTATTATGATAATCATTTTGATTATCTTCATAGTTGCCTTGCTGGTTTACTTGATTCAGGGAGGACAACCGGGTTACGACTGGTATCCAAACAGACATCGTTACAGATAAACAGATTTCACCAGATATTGCCCTCTGCGTTTCTTTAACTCCAGAACGACAGATTCATTATTCCTTTAAGATATACCACCTCCATATACATGCCAACGTCCGCGCTTTTTGACGGCCCGAATAGTGGCCTGATTTTCTGTATCTCTTCCGATACTCAGTCGAACCTTGTTGCGTCCTTCCCAGCTGAATCCCAGTACTTCTAACACTAGATTAAGCCTTCTGCTTTTGACTTTTGCTCATACATTACTTTTTTTGACGAAACGAGGACAACCTTAATGAGATTCGACATACTTTAGGAGACGATTCCAGTCACTCATCAGTTCAGAGGGGAAAACAAAAAATTGCTGGATGGTATCATGATGGGATTCGACCACATAGCAGCATCTTTCACCAGAGTAGCAATGATAGTTTCCTTTCTTTAACAACAACTTGTCTTTTATGCGCCGAATGGGCTCCCCGACATGAAAAGAGGCAATTGGCAGCGCAAACCGCCTGTCCATAACAATAATCTCCCTGATTCTCTGTGTCGTGTCTGAACTCCACCAAGATGGGTTCTTGCGATAGGAGACAATAACATGCGCAACTTCGTAAGTGCGACCCGCACAAGTGTCAAAAATGCAGTAAAAGCCATAGAAAAGGTCTTTGCCACTCTCGTCATCAAAAATCTTTGGCCTGTTGCATCTGCCGGAGGTTGTCATTGAGGGGTTGTAATACTTCCAAAGACTGTCAATGGGCAGCAAGTACGGTATGTCAAAATTCGGTTTGCCCACATTGGTTTCACTTGCGGGTTCGCAAGTTGTTTGTGCGGTCGCAAGGGTGTCAACCGAAACCTGATGGCTTCCCTGTTTGTCAACTTGACGACAGGAGAGTTGAAACAACACGCAAATCAACAATAACGCATACAATATCCCTCTGCGGTACGCCTGCTTGACATCGATACGGCAATAACGCCCCAAATCGAAACGAGAGGTGAGCAGCGGGTATGTGGTAGTGGGTTTCATGGCGCGAAGATAGAAAATTATTTGACTCTGATATACGTTTCTGACCGCCCCTTGCGATCCAACAACAACAAAGTGTCTTTTTCCAGAACAAATTCTTGAACCATCATATCTGACGTTGCAAAGATAGAAACTTTATCTACATGTATGATGCAAAAACAGTCAAAAGGTCACACCTTCGTCTTAGTAAGCTTGTTGCGTCAATGATGAGAGCAAGGATACTCGATTTATCTTCGAATGATTCTCAATTCATATTCGATTGTTATTCGAAAAAAAACGAGTAACAATCGAATATCAATCGAAAAAGAATCGAATATCAATCGAATATCAGAGGTCGAATCAACGAACCTGCAACAATGCAACTACCTGAGTAAGACAACTTGGGACAAAAACGAAAATCCTGATTTATATAAACACTATAAAGGTCCATATAGCTTGTTCAAGAAAAAACAATCCCGATTATCGTCCCAAACCCGAAAAAACCCTATCTTTGCGCACCATTTTTCTATGTAATGATGAAGAAGATTATTGTTGTCAGTGTGTTGCTGTGTTTGTCGGTATTGGCTCAGGCTCAGCGCTTTACAGCTTTCTCCAAAGACCCTTCCAAAACGGTGGAGGAGATGAAGGAGTTCTATTCGTCGGTGCCGAAAGACCGACAAAAAGAGGCCAAGGAAATCTTGGATGAATTTGAACTGCTTTGGACCACGGGGATGGATGGGGTGAATCAGCAGGTTTTCATTGAAGAGGCTAACAGGATGGTGAAGAAGAAATACCGTCCCATCCCTCATTTCCAGAGCTTTATACGCACATACGGCGATTTCATGCAGAGCCGGTATGCCAGTGAATCCGACACTTGGCAGAAGATTTTGAACTACCATATCGGGCATAGTTCCACCTTTTTCGAAAGCAAAATGAAGCTTTACGCGAATTTCTTCCGCGACAATATCCTTCACCAGGGCGACAATGTGAAATGGGTCGCCATGGGGTTCGCCGACCATATGGGTTTCGACACGGTGCCCTATTTCGACTTCAAGGACATCGACCTTTGGGGCTATTCGGCGAAAGACAGCCTCGTGGTGAGCGGTGTCAATGGACGCTATTACCCTGACAAGTTGATGTTCAAGGCCGACGGGGGAGAGATTGCCTGGGAGCGTGCCGGCCTGGAACCCAATGTCAAGGCAAAGCTGAACACTTACGACATCGATCTGCGCTTCCCGCGCGTGGTCGCCCCTGATGCGCTGTTCTACTACCCGAAGCTCTTCTCCACTCCGATTGTCGGACAGGTGGAGGACAAAGCCGTCCTGCCCACTTCCGAGGAGAAGGCCACCTACCCCCGTTTCACCAGTTATGAGTCAACCTTGCCGGTGAAGAACCTCTATAAGGACGTGGACTACGTAGGCGGTTTCGAGATGCGTGGCGCCTCCATTTTCGGCGCGGGTCACGGCGACACTTTGGCCAAAGTGACCATCTACAACGAAGGGGAGGTCATTATCACCGCCCGTTCCCGGAGCTTCCTCATACGTCCTGCCAACCTGTTGTCGGAGGATGCGCAAGTCTCCCTCTACATCGAAACGGACTCGATTTACCACCCTGCCGCCAACTTCAAGTATGACAACGAGAAAAAGTCCCTGCTGATTTCCCGTCCGAAACAGGGCGTGGGACGTTCCCCTTTCTTCGACTCCTACCACAAATTAGACATGTATGTGGAGTCGGTGCAGTGGGTGACGACGGAAAAACGCATTGAGCTGAAGCCGATTGTGGGCAACACCAGTGATCAGCAGGCCTACTTCGAATCGCAGAATTACTATGAGGAGGAGGTGATGCACGACATTGCCGGCTTCAACACGGTGAATCCGCTTTATACGCTTTGGCAGCTCTTCAACAGTGCTGGTTATGAGGATCTTACCATTGAGGATGTGATTCGTTGGTTCAACAAGCCGCCGTTGGATATCAAGGCGATGATGATCGACTTCGCCGCCCGCGGTTTTATCGAGTACGATGTCAATAACAACCATATCCACTACCGCAGCAAAATCGCCCAGTATCTGAACAACCAGGTCAAGAAGAAAGACTATGACTATATCAAGTTGGAGTCGAAAACGCACTACGCTTCGCTGGATTTGGTGACCAACGACCTGAAAATCACGGGATGCGAGTTTTTCGTGCTGAGTGACCCGCAAATCGTGAACGTTTATCCTATGAATGAGCTGGTCACGGTTAAGAAGAACCGCAATATGGTCTTCTCGGGGCGCGTCATCGGCGGTTTGTTCGATTTCGTGACCCACAATTGCCAGTTCGACTACGACCGGTTCATGGTCGATATGGATGTCATCGACACGCTGATTATGTACGTGGAGGACAAGGACGGTCCGATGGACATGTACGGCGACTACAAACTGCAGCGTGTGCGCAGCCAGATTGAGGAGCTTTCCGGTGTGCTTTACATCGATGTGCCGGGCAACAAAAGCGGCATGACCGACTATCCGGACTATCCGATTTTCGAGGCCCGGAAGGGCGGCAAGGTCTTCTACGACCAACCCTACGTTTTGGGCGGCGTTTATGACCGGAACAAGTTCTATTATTCTGTGAATCAGTTCAGAATCGTCAATTTGGACAATTTCGTCATCGATTCCATGAAATTCAGCGGGGCGTTGATTTCCGGCGGCATTTTCCCGGATATTGCGGAGCCGTTGAAGGTGCAGCCCGACTTCTCTTTGGGTTTCGTGCATAACACCAACGGTTTGCCCATGTATGGCACCCGTGGCGCATATCAAGGTCGCATCAGTCTCAGTAACCGAGGTTTGCGTGGCAAGGGCAATATCGACTATGTCACCTCGCACACCCTTTCCGACAGTTTGGTTTTCTACATAGATTCCACAAACGGCTCGGCCAATCGTCATTTGGTGGACGAGCAGATGGCGGGTGCGGAATTCCCGCCGGCATCTGTCGAGGAGGCCTATCTGCACTGGGAACCCTATCAGGACCAGATGTTTGTGCACACTTTGGAGCAGCCGATGGACATCTTCAGGGAGGCCACCTTGACGGGCAACTCCAAGATCACCCCTTCCGGTATGTTCGGCACGGGCATCGTGAAGTTCAATCGTGCTGACATCTCCTCGCGGCTCTTCCAGTTCAAGCACCATGAGCTGCTGGCCGACACCGCCGACCTTCGGATTTACGACATCAGCGGCGGCAAGGATGTCGCCTTTTCCACCGACAACTACAACTCCCATATCGATTTCAAGACCCGCAAGGGCCACTTCCTGGCCAATGGCGAAGCCTCTCTGGTCTATTTTGTGCAGAACGAGATCAAGGCCCGCTCTTCCGAGTTCGAATGGGACCCCATCGACTCTACAGTGCTGAGGTTCAAGTGGGACGATCCGTACAAGAGCACCGACATCGACAACACGCCCATCAAGGAGTTGGTGGACATGCAAAGTGCTGGCAACGAGTTGTATGCGGTGGCGCCGTATGTGGATTACAAGTTCACGGCGGTGAATGCCGAGTTTGACTTTGCGAAGAACATCATTTTCGCGCACGGTGTGCGTTACATCAATGTGGGCGACGCGGCCATCACGCCCCAGCACGGCGATGTGACCATCCGCAAGAAAGCCGCCATGGATGTGCTGGAGAATTCGCGCATCCTGGCCGGCCGGGAGAACAAATTCCATGAACTTTACAACTGTACCACGCGTGTGCAGAGTGCTACAAAATTCTATGCCAACGGCTATTACGACTACATCGATGCCGAGCAGCGTGTGCAGACCCTCTATTTCGACACTGTCTATTTCATGAAGGAGACCTTCGGCGAAGCGAAGATTCCGATGGAGAAGGATTTCCATTTCAGCGACCAGTTCGCCTTCGACGGTCGTGCCGAGCTGCACAGCACCAACCCGTTCCTCTCCTATTTCGGTGGGGTGGAGATCATCCACGGTTGCGACAGCATCAAGCATGCCCGCATGAAGATTCTCCAACAGGTGGATCCCAACAACATCATGCTGCAAGTCCACGACCGCACCAAGGACATGAACGAGCGCAAGGTGGTGGTGGCCATCGCTTCCAGCAACAAGACGGGGCGAATCTACACCGCATTCGGTGTGGCGAAGGACGAATTCAACGACGCGGAATACATCAATGTCTTCGGTTACATCACCTACGACAAGGAGACCCGCGAGTTCAAAGCCGCTTCCATGGAGAAACTTATGGATCCCTCCGTGCCGGGTAATATCATCGTGCTCAACACCGACAACTGCGAGGCGCATGGCAGCGGTACGATTGACATGGGTGCCAAGTTGGGTCGCGTGAACTTCGTGACAAACGGTACGATTGTGAATTACATGCTTGCGGATTCCGCGGAGATGCACCTTACCACCTCCATTGATTTCTTCTTTAATGAAAAGTCGATGGATTTGATGAACAAGGCTTTGGAAAATGCGACCCTGGATTTTGTGGATGTCTCTGACGATCAGGCCTTTGACTTGGCTTTGTACAACATTTTGGGCAAGGCGGAATACGACCGCTATCAGCGTAACACGGCTTTGGGGCAAAACCGTCGTCTGCCCGAGGCCCTGCAGGTGAAGTTCCTCTTCTCCAACATCGACTTTGAATGGGACAAAGAACAGTCAACGTTCAAGTCACAGACCAAGTTGCCCTTGATTGTTTGCGGTGCAAAACAGGTGTACAAGACAGTGCCGGGGCGTATTGTGATTGAGAAACGCGGGTCCCGGAACCGTCTCTATCTCTATTTTGAGTTCGACAACCAGTTCTATTACTTCCAGTTCGACAACAATGCGGTGTCGGCGTTTGCGTCCGACAAAGCGTTCAACGACGCCATCACCAGTGTGAAGCCGAAGAACCGTTTCCAGGAGCCCGACCAGGCCAAAGGGTTGCCGTCCTTCACTTATAAATTAGGTAACAGAAGTTTGAAGAACAAGTTCGTGAAGAAGTATTTCACGGATATTGAAGAGGAAACAGAGACCGAAGAGTGATGAAAGAACGGATTTGGATAGCGGGGCCTTGTGCGGCGGAGAGCCGGGAGCAGATCCTGGCCACGGCACGGCAACTTGTCGGGCAGGCGGAGGTAGCGAATCTCAAAATGCACTATTTCCGGGCGGGCGTATGGAAGATGCGCAGTGCTCCCGGCAGTTTTACCGGTGCGGGAGATGCCGCGTTGGTGTGGATGCAGGAGGTGCAAAGGAATTTCGGCGTGCCTGTATGTGTGGAGGTGATGAGCCCCCGTCAGGTGGAGTTGTGTGCGAAGCACGATATCCGCGTCTTCTGGGTGGGGGCGAGAACGACGGTAAATCCCGTTGAGGTTCAGCAAATTGCGGATGCGGTGCGCCATTCCGGGTTCACCGTGATGGTGAAGAACCCGATCGTTCCCGATTTGAAACTCTGGATCGGCAATATCGAGCGTTTCCTGAATGCTGATGTGGCTTCTGTGATGGCGATACACCGCGGGTTCACGGATGCACAGGAGAACGTTTACCGCAATGCGCCGATGTGGCAGGTCCCGATTGAGTTGAAGGTCCGGATGCCTTCACTGCCGATCTTGTGTGATCCGTCGCATTTGTGCGGGCAGGTGCGTTGGATTCCGGAAGTGGCGCAATTGGCCATGAACTACGGCTTTGACGGGCTGATGACGGAGTGCCATCACAACCCGTCCAGCGCGCTGTCGGACGCCGGACAGCAGATGACGCCCGCCGAATGGGCGGCGATGATTTCCCGGCTGGATTTGCGCTCCGGTATCGCCAATTTGGAGTTGGTGAAACAGCGTACTATATTGGAAAATATTGATAATCAGCTGAGTGAATTGCTTTATCAACGGATGGTGACCGTGGATGAGATTGCCGGTATCAAGCGGAAGGATCATATCGCTGTGGTGCAACCGCAACAATGGCAGCAGGTGGTCAAACGTTATCAAAAGCATACAGAAGACACTCTATATCAGGATTTTTTGGAGAAATTCTTAGAATTATTGCATCAAGCATCAATTAAACGTCAAAATTAAGAGAACATGAGTGATAGTCAAACGAGACGTACAGGTTGTCTGATTTTTTTATGGATTGTGGTCGCCTTTTTGGCCGGATTCTCCCTTGCTTTGCGTTTCAATCCGCGCCGTTTGAGCAGGAATGCCAACGAACAGCTCAATAAGATGAGCGAAGTGATGAGCTATATCGACCAGTACTATGTGGATTCCGTGAATGTGGATTCCATTTACGGGCTGGCCATTGACGCGATGCTGCAAGGGTTGGACCCCCACTCCTCCTATTCCACCGCGGAACAAAACAAACGGGAGATGGAGTCTTTGGAGGGCTCTTTCGAGGGCATCGGCATCCAGTTCAATATCATGAACGACACCTTGATGGTGGTCTCCGTGATTTCCGGCGGTCCCTCGGAGAAGGCGGGGCTGATGGCGGGCGACCGTATGACCGAGGTGAATGGCAAATCCATTATCGGAATCAAGAACGACCAAGCTTTCAAGCTGTTGCGAGGAAAGAAAGGTTCCAAGGTGAAGGTCGGCATCCTGCGACCCGGCTTCAAGGACAAATACACCTACGAAATCACCCGCGGGGTCATTCCGACTTACACGGTCGATGTGGCCTATATGATAGATGCGAAAACCGGCTACATCAAGCTCAATGAGTTCGGCAGCACGACCGCCAAAGAGTTCAACAGTGCGCT
>JAEEIG010000128.1 GCA_016281255.1 Bacteroidales bacterium | reverse complement strand
TTTTCCGTGATACACCGATTTTTGATTCGGGAATTGGTAATTGGTTTTTGTTAAGGCGTTCATTATTGAATGGTTATGGGTTATTGGTTATGGGTTATTGAAGCCCCCACACTGCGCTTCGCTTGTGTGGGGTTATTAGTACTACGTGCGTTTTGCCTCTTCGAGGCTGCTTAAGGAATATATTTATATATCATTTCTCTTCGTTACATTCATTTCTGTTGCCAGGTTCCTGTTGCCTATTGCCTATTGCCTGTTGCCTGTTTCACAAATTTAAACGTGGCGGTTTGGTGATTGTTCAGGGTTGCTGTTCCAATGTAAAATCCATTGGGTAAGTTATTTACGGGAATTTCGAGGATGGGGGAGTGGGGGACGGCGGTTTGCAGGACCTGTTGGCCTGTGGCATTGTAAATGCTGACGGTCTGGATGTTGCCGTCGGGGTTGACGATGTTCAGCTGGTCGGTGACGGGATTGGGATAGACACTGAGTTGCAGCGGTTTGTAGTCGTTGATGCCGACGTGGGTGGTGTAGGCTTTGTAGAAGTCGGGGATACCGTAGCCGAATTCGGGGTTGGGGTTGTCGTAGAGGTGGCCGCTCTCGCGGATAATCTGCATGATTTCCGTAGAGGAATATTCGGGCATGGCTTGCCAGAGGCAGGCACTGAGACCGGCGGCTACCGGAGAGGAAAAGCTTGTGCCGTCAACTGGAATAAGGACATTGTCATAATAATAGGTAAGAGTGGATATTCCCACGCTAGTGATATCAGGTTTCACGCGTCCGTCGAATGCATATCCGTGAGAGGAGAAACCGGCAATGAGACTGTCAACGTTGCAAGCACCTACGGAAAGAATGTTGAATGCATCCGCAGGGGATGCGATGTGATACTCGGCGTCCAATCCATTATTGCCGGCAGAAACACACGTGATGATACCTTTCTCCCCTAAAAAGTTGGCGCAACGACTGGGAAAGCAGTATTGGCCGGTCATATCGGCGTATGAATGATCGCCCTGGGGAAAATCGGGAAATACCGAATATGAAATGGACGCATTTATGACATCGGCGCCAAGACTGTCGGCGATTTCGAAGGCGTTGACCAATAGATCCTCCTCGAAGGGCTGTTCGGTATTACTGCATTCAGAGAAGATGAGGGCGTAAGAAGCCTTGGGAGCGGTGCCTACAAATTGACCGTTTTCAGCGGCAGCCATAACGGCGGTCACCCTCGCGCCATGTCTTGATTCATTTAGAAGGTTTTCGTCCACAAAGTTAGGTCTAAGGGAATATCTTCCGACAAGACGACCTTCGTCAATCAATTTCTGGTAGAAGGGATTGGTCTCAATTCCCCTGAAGCCGCCGTCTATCACCGCAATGAGCATGCCTTCGCCGAGAAACCCCTCCGCATGCAGACGATGCCCGTTATGTATGGCGATTTGTCCATAGGCGTTTCCATAATTAATGTTATCTTTTGTAAGTGACGAAACATTCTGCGTCATGGGTACAGGATTCTCAGGTACCGAAGCGGTGGGATTGTCTTGCAACTCTGTCGAGCCAATCGCCAACACGGAAGTGACAAACGGAAGATTCATGAGTTGCTGTACGATAGCGTTGTCCGGGCAATAGACCGAAACCGTATTCAACCATTTGGAGACCGCCAGCAGTTGCATTTGGGGATTCAACGTCAAGATCTGTTGCTTGTATTGCGGATTCACTGGCAAATCCTGTTCTGTAACCGGAATGTTGAAACGAGTGCGCTTGTCAATGGCGCGCTGTGAGAGAAATTCCGATGGATTGTCAATGGAATAGGGACTGTTGTTCTTGTCACTCAGATAAATACGGTAACAGGTTGGACTTGGGTTTTGGCCGAAAAGGGAAAAGGAAAGACCAAAAAGGAACCAGATTAGTGTTAGATGTTTCATATTGGTTTACAGTTTACGGTTTACAGTTTACAGTTTACGGTTTACAGTTTACGGTTTAATGGTTAATGGTTAAGAGATTAAAATATTTTCCTTGAGCAGCCCCGCCAGGGGCAAAAGCTCGGTAGAAATAGAGGCACGTTTTTCATAAATGCCCCGCCAGGGGCAAGAGCTCGGTAGCGGATTATTGTTTCATAAATTTAAACGTTGCAATTTGGTGATTGTTGAGGTTTGCGGTTCCAATGTAAAAGCCATTGGGTAAGTTCGTTACGTTGATCTCGAGAATCGGGGAGTGGGAAACGGCGGTTTGCAGGACGAGTTGGCCGGAGGTGTTGTAGAGGGTGACGGTCTGGATGTTGCCGTCGGGGTTGACGATGTTCAGCTGATCGGTGACGGGGTTAGGATAGACGCTGATTTTCAGCGGATTGTAGTCGTTGATGCCGACGTGGGTGGTGTAGGCTTTGTAGAAATCAGGGATGCCGTAACCGTATTCGGTGTTGGGATGGTTGTAGAGGTGGCTGTTCTCACGGATGATCTGCATCATCTCGGAGGCGGTGTATTGAGGCATGGCCTGCCAAAGACAGGCACAGAGCCCTGTCGCTACTGGAGTGGCCAAACTCGTTCCGTTCTCCGTAATGAGCAAGTTTTCGGGATAGTAACAATAGGTGTTCACCCCCACAGAGGTGATGTCGGGCTTCACGCGGCCGTCGTAAGAGGGACCGTGCGACGAGAATCCGGCGATAACGCTGTCCACGGTACTGGCGCCCACACACAGAATATCGACGGCATCGGCGGGCCGACCAATGTGGTAGTATTGGTTGTCGCCATCGTTACCTGCTGCTATACAAACAATTACCCCTTTTTGTCCAAGAATGGTGGCGCAACGCGATGCGATGCTGTTCAGCCCGTCCATGTCGGCGTAAGTGATGTCGGACTGTGGGAAATCCGGGAACGAGCGATACCCCAGCGAGGAGTTGATGACGTCGGCCCCGATGCTGTCGGCGATTTCAGCTCCGTTTGCCCAGAAGTCCTCTTCCACAAGTTCTTCAGAACCCACCCATTCGGTGTGTATAAGGGCGTAGGATGCGGCAGGTGCGGTGCCGATCAGTTCGCCGCTGGTATTGGCCGCAATGGTGGAGGTTACTATCGTGCCGTGTACTTCGGACCAACCACTTTCTACGGTATCCACAAAATCGGGCATCAGCGAATAGTGGCCGTAGAATCTCCCGTCGTTCACCATCTCCTGGAAAAAGGAGATCGTTTCAATGCCGTAGAATCCACCGTCAATCACGGCGATCAGCATACCTTCGCCAAGGAAGCCTGCCTCATGCAGCAAATGCCCGTTGTGGAAAGCGATTTGTCCGAAACCATATCCGTAATCTAAAGAATTTTTGGTCGGAATAAGCGTGTTTTGGACTATAGAAGGCTGGATTTCGGGAATTTTCGCAGATGGCGCGTCGTTCAAGATATAGGCTCCCACTGCCATGATGGAATCCACGAACGGCAAATTCAGGATTTGCGGAACCACTGTGCTGTCAGGACAATAGACCGTGAAGGTGTTCATCCATTTCGAAACGGCCAGCGGTTGCATCCGCGGGTGCAATGCTAAAATCTGCTGCTTGTATTCCGGATTAATGGGCAGATCCTGTTCCGTGATCGGAATGTTGAAACGCTCACGCTTG
>JAEEIG010000127.1 GCA_016281255.1 Bacteroidales bacterium | reverse complement strand
GGCGCGCAGCGACTTGTCGGAAACGTCAAGTTCAAGCAAGACAATGTGACAGGCTATTGCGACAGTGCATATCTCTATGAGGCGGACAATTACATCATCGCCTTCGGCAATCCCGTGCGGTTTGTCATCAGCGACTCCATCCGGCTCTACGGTCGGCGTGCCACCTACGACGGCGACATCCGGCAGGCCGCCATCTCGGGCAATGTGCGCCTCGAAAACGGCAAATCCTACCTTCTGTCCGACAGCATCTTCTACGACCTCAACATCGACTGCGGCTACTATACTACTGGTGGTCAAATCTTTAACGAAGCCGACACCCTCACCAGCCAAATCGGCAAATACTATACCAACACCGACGACGCTTTTCTCCACCAAGAGGTGCTTCTCCGCAGCAGCAGCTATCGGATGGACTGTGACTCACTGCGTTACAACGCCTCCACTAAAATCGCCTACTTCATCTCGCCCACGCACCTCGTCAACGAGGAGAACACCATCTTCACCGACCGCGGCCTCTACAACACCGACGCCGACGTCTCCATCCTCTACGGCAACGTGCAGCTGCTGGGTGAAAAGCAGCAGCTCTTCGCCGACAGCATTTACTACGACCAGGCACTGAAATACGGAAAAGCCTGGAACAACGCCCGCTACGTGGACACCGCCAACCACTTTATCGTCTTGGGAAACTACCTCGAACACCACGAGAAAGGCGGCACCTCCATCGCCACCGACAGCAACCTGCTCATCTATATCGACGACAACAACGACAGCCTTTTCCTCCATTGCGACACCTTGAAGGTGGATTTTGACACTGCCTCCAACCCCACTCTGGTACGCGCCTACTTTCAAACCAAATTCAAGCACAAAGATTTACAAGGTGCTTGCGACTCAATGGTTTACAACGTCGAAGATTCCCTGTTGGTGATGTATTACAACCCCGTTTGCTGGACCGACAACTACCAACTCTCCGGCGACACCGTGCGGTTCTCCATCCTCGACTCCACCCATGCCACCATCGAATTGTGCAAATCGGGGTTTATTGTCGGCAGCCTGTTCGAAGCCACGGAGTTCAACCAAATCAAAGGGCTGAATATCAAAGGATTCATAGAAGACAAGAACCTTCAGCGGGTGGACATCGTGGGCAACGCCGAGTGCGTTTACTACATCCAGGAGGAAGACAGCACCCTTATCGGCATCAACACCTCCATCACCAGTGAAATGCGCATCTACCTGGACAGCAACCATATACGGCAAATCCGCTACTTCGACGCCCCTAACGGACAGGTTTTCCCGGATGAAAAAATGGAGGAGAAGAACCGCAAACTCCTCGGCTTCCGCTGGCTCGACCTTTACCGCCCCCGCAAACCGGAAGACCTGTATGTAATGCCGATCCCGCGACTAATTGACAATTGAAACCTGAAACCTGAAACCCTTGAAAGAAACCCCCGACCATATCAAACTGATTCTGAAGACCTTGCCAGAGAAACCCGGTGTCTATCGTTTTTACGACGACAAGGGGGTGGTCATCTATGTCGGGAAGGCGAAGCGGCTGAAACGGCGCGTCTCCTCCTATTTCAACAAGGACCACGACTCCGCCAAGGTGCGGATGTTAGTGACGAAAATCCGTGACATTCAGACGGTTGTGGTGGATTCCGAGTGGGACGCCCTGCTGCTGGAAAACAGCATGATCAAGCAATTCAAGCCGAAATACAACATCATGCTGAAGGACGACAAGACCTACCCGTGGATTGCGGTGACCAAGGAGACCTTTCCGAGGATTTTCCCCACGCGCCGTCCGGAACCCGCCAAGATGCAGCTCTTCGGTCCCTACTCTTCGGTGAAACAGATGAACGTGCTGCTCGACCTCCTCAACGAGATGTTCCCGTTACGTAACTGCAAGATACTGAGGAACAACGACCGTCCATGCATGCAGTACCAGATCAAGAAGTGCGCGGCGCCTTGCTGCGGACTCATCACGGCGGAGAAATACCGGTCGAACATCGAGAAGGCGATAGAGATCATCAAAGGCAACCGAAAGGAGGTGATCCGGCAGCTGCGCGAGGAGATGATGCAGTATGCCGGCGAACTGAAGTTCGAGCAGGCCGGCGAGGTAAAGCGCAAGATCGAAGCCTTGGAGAACTTCATCGGCAAATCGGTGGTGGTGAACCCGTCGCTGACCAACATGGACGTTTTCGGCATGGAGGAAGAGGACAACTGCGCGTATATCAGCTTTTTGCGTGTTGTGGACGGGGCGGTGGTGCAGGCGCAGACCCTTGAGATCGACAACCGGCTGGAGATGTCGCAGGAGGACACGCTTTGGACCGGCATCCTCGAAATCCAGGAGCGGTTGGGCGGGCTCTCCCCCACCCTGCTGGTGCCCTTCACGCCCGCTCTCGCGCCCGAAGGCTGGGACCTGCAAGTGCCCCAGCGCGGCGACAAACGCAAACTGCTGGAATTGGCCATCCACAACGCCCACTTCTACATGTTGGAGAAGAAGAAAAGGCAGGACCTGGTAGATCCCGACCGCCGCAACCAACGGGTGCTTCTCGCCCTGCAGGAAGCCCTCGGCATGAAGACCCTGCCGCGCCGCATCGAGTGCTTCGACAACTCCAACACCCAAGGCGAGGATCCCGTGGCCGCCATGAGCTGCTTCATCGACGGCAAACCCGCCAAGAGCGAATACCGTCACTTCAACATCAAAACCGTGGTCGGCGCCGACGACTTCGCCTCGATGGAGGAGGTGATCTACCGCCGCTACCACCGACTTTTGGAAGAGGGGAAACCGCTGCCCGACCTCGTCGTCATCGACGGCGGCAAGGGACAGCTGCGCGCGGCCTGGAACGCCATCATCGCCCTCCATATCGAGGACCGGCTCATGATGGTGGGCATCGCCAAACGGTTGGAGGACATCTACAAAGTAGGCGACGACCTGCCCGTCTATATCGACAAACGTTCCGAAGCGCAGAAACTGCTGCAGCACGTGCGCGACGAAGTGCACCGCTTCGGCATCACCCATCACCGCAAACGCCGCTCCAAAACGAGCATCGCCTCCGTGTTAGACGACGCCCCCGGAATCGGCAAAATACTGAAAACCAGATTATTGAAAGAATTCAAAAGTGTGGCGAAAATCTCCTCCGCCACCGAAGCGGAACTCGCAGAAGTCATTGGCCCGAAAAAAGCCGCCGACTTAAAAGCTTACTTGAACAACTCCCGCGACACCGTCTCTTAGCTGACGTTTCGCTTTCCCATAACGGTTTGGTCCTGAACCGCAATAACACATTTTCCACTTTCCCTGTTGCCTATTGCCTATTGCCTAATTTCGAAAAAATATTATCTTTGCCCCCATATTTAATCACCTTCAAATAATTAACATAATGGGATACATTAAAGATTTAAAAGACCAAGCGTTAGCAACGCTGAGAGGCAAATGGGGCTCTTTTGTAGGACTTACGTTCATCTATATGCTGCTGTATGGTATTGCATGTTGTCTGATGCTATATGGCACTTTATTCGAAGGCAGTTCATTCAAAACTCTGGCAATTGTCTTCACCATTATCGGGGCAATCGTCTCCTTTTTATTCATTCCGATCCAGTACGGCTACTATATTGCGCATCTGAATTCTTCGCGTCAGGATTTGCCTGCCGACATCGGGGATCTGTTCATCGGCTACAAACGTTTTTGGCATGTCATCGGCACTTATCTGCTGATGATGGTCGTTTTCATGGTGGTCGCCATCCCGATCGTCATCATAGCAGTACTTGGTGCTGTTTATGAAAACACCACGGCAGGATTTATCATTTCAGGAACGTTGTTCTTTTTTGAGATTCCAGTCATCATTCTTGCGCTGGCATACAGCATGGTGACCTTCATCCTCTATGACGATGAAGAATTGAGCGCGAAAGAGATTCTCACCAAGAGCCGCATGATGATGAGAAATCACAAAGGGGAACTCTTCTTGCTCATGCTCAGTTTCATCGGTTGGATGTTACTTTGTGTGTTTACGTTCGGCATTGGTATGTTTTGGCTGATGCCTTACATGCAGATGACCTTTACCAAATTCTACGAACAGATTCGGGCTGAATACGAAGGTGTTGGCGAAGAAAACGAGTCTGTCGTGATGAACGAACCTGTTGAAGAAGCTGTTCCCGTCGAGGATGCGGAATAACCAAGGAATGACTTATGGAATTGAGTGTAATATGTCCGGTGTTCAATGAAGAGGCGGCGATAGAGGCCTTCTATCAATCGTTGAGCCGGACATTAGAGCAGACGGGAGCCTCTTACGAGATGGTCTTTGTGAATGACGGCAGCACGGATGGCTCACTGAACATTCTGCGCGAAAAAGCGGCGGCCGACCCGCATGTCAGAGTCTTGAACTTCGCCCGCAACTTCGGGCACGAGGCGGCCATGATCGCCGGCATCGACTATAGCCGTGGCGATGCCATCATCTGCATGGACAGCGATTTGCAGCATCCCACAGAGATGATTCCACAGATGGTGCAACGTTGGAAAGAGGGCTTCGACATCATCAACATGGTGCGCACCCGCCGCGAGGACGACAAACCGCTGCATCGCTTCAATTCCGCCCTCTTCTATAAATTCGTAAACCTCATCTCGGATGTGAAAATCGCGGAAAACGCTTCTGATTTCTTCCTGATTTCCAAACCGGTGGCCCAAGTGCTGAAGACAGACTACCGCGAGCGCACCCGTTTCCTCAGAGGATTGATACAACTCGTTGGTTTTCAGCGCACGACATTAGAATACGTGGCAGCCCCCCGCGTGGCAGGCGAGAGCAAGTATTCGTTCTGGAAATTGCTCAAACTCTCTTTCTCCGCCATCTCGTCCACCTCCAAAATGCCGCTTCAGATTGGCATTTTCGCAGGATTGTTCTTCGTTCTGCTGAGCATCATCCTGATTATCTATTCGTTAGTGATGTGGATTTTGGACACCCCCGTCTCCGGATACACCACGCTCGTCGTCTTCATGAGCGCATTCGCCGGCATCCAACTCTTTGTCACCGGACTCATCGGAATGTACATCGGCTACATTTTCGACGAGGTGAAATCCCGTCCCATCTATATTGTCAAAGATATCGTTGAATATGAAAAATAGAATCTCCGGACTGAAATTCGAGCAAGCCGTTCTCGTTTTCCTGGTACTGCTCGTCACTGTGATCTCCTTGGCCCCCTTTTTCAGAATCGGCTTCACCATCTCGGATGATTTGGAAAACTATCTGACCTTTTTGAAGGGCGACTATTATCAGGATGCCTGGATTTACGCCAACTATTCCGGCCGGTTCTATTTCCTGATCACCAAGCCACTCTATTCGTTAGTGTATGCCACAGGCGGTTTTATCGGGCTCAAAATATGCCAATACGCCTGTCTTTTGTTCGCCTATTTCTCTTTCACATACCTGATACAAAAGCTCTTCCACTCAAGAAAACTGAGTGTCGCGCTGTTCGTGTTGTTAGTGTGCTGCACCCCTGCAACGCCCTGCCTTCACATCCCGTTCATCGCCTATCCCTGCTTTTTTTCGGTTAGCTTCGCTCTCTTCTGCTGGGCACTTGTCTTCTTTGTGAAATACACGGAAACCGACCGCTATGCCTTCATCATCTATTCGGCCTTGCTCTGTTTTGTTTCCATGTTGTTTTATGAAAACTACTTGATTTTCGTTCTCCTTTTCGGAATCGCCATCTTCATCAGGAATTTGTACAAGTCGGGCGTTCGGAAAACGTTCACCACCAAACCGTTATACAGAGAATTGCTGCCCATAGCCATAGCTGCGACATTGTATGTGGCCCTCTATTTCCTGTTCAGGCAGTTTGTGGACAACCAATACGACGGGAGCAGTTTTGCCCATCCCTTGAATTGGAAAAATTTCTTCGGGATTCTGAGACGCTGCACCTTCGCGGTGGCCCCATTACACCAGTTCAAGCACGGCTTTGAGGTGATGAGCGTCAATTCGCAATCTGTGGTCGGCCATTTCCACAATTATCGTTTCATGCTCACGCATGCTTCGTTGGCTGCATACATCAATGCATTGACAGTGAGTTTTCTAACCGCATATTTCCTGAAGAATTTCAAAAACAGACTCTCTTGGAAAGCCTTATGCGTGGCCACCGCTTCCGCATTGTTGTTCGCCTTTTCGGCTCATCTGTTGATTGCGGTCTCCAGCAAGTACAATCTTGAGTGGGGCAGCTGGCTTGCCGGTTATGTCACCAGTTTCTACTCCTACTTTGGCGTGATTTTGGCCATGCTCCTGATCGGGTATGCCCTCTATAAATTGGTTTTCCGCATCCAATATGTGCGAACGGTGGTGGGCGCAGCTCTGGTGTTGTCGCTCTTTGGCATGGTGGTTATCGAAACCGCCACCAACGAGCACATCTCCCACGAATGGGCTCGCAGCCAGCAACGTTTCGCCATTTTGGACGAGATGATTGCCGACGATGCCTTTTCGCAGATGGGAGAGGGCGACATTCTTTACTGCCCGTCGATGTACCAATCCGGATTGTGGGGCAACAGTCTGTTCGGCATCGGGGTCAACCGTTTCAATGAATATATCCTCCTGAAATCCGGAAAGCAGCTTTCAGAGTGTGAAAATATCGGGCAATTGAAGGAGATATTGTCGCAGGACAGCACCCGTCGTGTGGTGCTCCTGGACATGAAAGAGGGACTGACCCATAACGACATGCTCGTGACGATGGCCTCCGTCAAACCCTCCAGTTGGGATCTCTCCTTGGAGAATCCTTTGGCAGATGCTTTGTGCGACAGCGCCACGCTCTATTTCCATTCCGCAAGCAAACGTTATTTGCTGATGCTCAATCGCTTGGACACAGATTCTGCGCAGGCTCTGTTGGGCGGGCATGACACGGTTTGGCTGGCCGGACAGTGGAATCGCATTCCGATTGCGTGCGCCTATTGGCAACACAAGCGACCCGTTTCCGTGGTTCGGATCCAAAGCCCGGACATGAAAGCGTCAGACTTCTACATCTCGGATTTGTCGGAACGTCTCCCCGAAAGACACGAGTTAGCCCAATAGTAGAGACGTGCCATGGCGCGTCTCTACAGAGAAAACACCACCTTCACCGGTGTCTCCCATTCCCCCATCATCGCCTTGAACTTATTCACTGATTTGGCGGAAATACCTTCCTGAGGCAGACTTAATTGCCGCGTGAGCTTCACCGCCTGACCGTCTATCTGCACATCGATCAGGAGTTTGGCGTTCTCGACGGTGATTTCTTTATGCACGGGTTTCGTCAGGCAACGGGCGTTGGCGGGCAGTGTGACGGTGTACACGTAGGTCTCGTCGGACTTTTTGGTGTCGATGTTGTATTTCAAGTCAGAGGGAATGTCCACAGAGTGAACGCTTGTGCCGTAGTTGCCGTCGTCGATGGTCAATTCGTAGTATTTGTTATTAATCTGGGAGACAGAGACTTTCGCGACACTAACCTCTTGCGGCTGCAAGGTTTCGGTCATTGGCGAGTTCACGTCTTTGCGTTTTACTTCAACCGTAGGGCTATCCAACTTTCCGTTTTCAAAGGAGATGTTAGCGGCCACGTCCACAAGAATGGAAGCAGGCGGACTTGTCAGTGCAGAGCCACTTTGGATGCCAATGAATGAATTAGGGGAGTATGCCTTCAAATTCAAATCTTCAGCTTCGTTAGCGGAAACACAAACCTCTTTACTGTTGACATAGACACGCACAACTGTTCTTAAATCAGACGGGAGAGTGTTCTTCTCGAATGCTAATTGCGCTTTGTATCCCAAATTTTGCAACACGCTGGCAAGCAGAATGTTTTTCTCAATAGGCAAAGCGCAGTTGCTCTCCCATACCTGTTGCGGTGAAGCGAACATATAGTTCAACGTCTTGGCGTCCACATCGTTCGTGCGGATATAATCGTGGATGTAATCTCTCACTAACAGAACCTTCTCCATGTCGCTCATCTCTTCCGTGAAACGACCGCGGAAGAAATCCATAATCTTCTGATTGTCAAATTTCTGCATAGAGTTTTGTTGCGAAATTCTACCGATGACGGCCTCTGGATTATCCAACGTGCAGAAAGAAAGGGAAGACCATGCGGACGGGAAGACAAAGTCGCAAAGAGGAGCCTCTGGCAGGTTGGTGAATGTATAGACGGTGGTGACGAAGTCCTTGTCTTTGTGTTCGGTTTTGATGTATGAAAGATTTTCCCCATTGAGCTGGAATTTCGCGGGCTTGTAGTCCGGCGTGGTGACGCTGACCACGTACTTATTGATGGGCACATCGTCGTATAATTCCACCTTTTCCATCAGCTCCTGGAAGAAGAAGTTCTTGGAACGGATGGTGTAGTCGAGGACGATGATGGCATCATACTCCAACGCCGTGTGCGTCACCACCATCGTGCGGATGCCGTTGAGCCGCTCGCATTTGGTGCAACCCTCCGGCAGCATCGGGTTGAAGGCGTTGGCAGGGGTTTCCACCCGGCTGCCGTCCTTGCGGATGGTATAGGCCTCGTTGATGACGAGCTCCTGGAAATCAGGATTGTACGTGATGAACGTCTCCCCGAATTCATCGAAGGTCATCCGTGTGAAAATCTGCAACTCCACGCGCTTGCGAAATTCCGATGAGCCGTCCTTGTTCAACGTGTAGCTCTCGGAGATGAGGTGATATACGGCGTCTTTTTCGGGGGCTTTGGCCATGACTGTTGACATGGCGCATATTGCGATGATTATGAGTACGTATCTTTTCATATTTTGTTGTTTTTATCGTTATTATACCCCACACTGCGCTGCGCTTGGGTGGCTTTCCTTCCTTTTAACCCCCACACTGCGCTGCGCTTGTATGGGGTTAATTGCGCTTCGCGCGTTTTGCCTCTCCGAGGCTGTTCAAGGAATTATGTTTCAATATATGGGGGTTTTTCGTTATAAATTGCTAACTATTTGATGAACACTACGGGGTTGTCCATGTACTCTCGTTGGTAGAGTACGGCTTTGCGGAAGGCGGGCCATTCGTCGGCTTCATAGACGCGCTTGCCGAGGGAGATGTTCTCGGAGAAGGTGACCATGTTGTAGCCGATTTGGTAACCGCCTCTGAATGAGACGCTCGGGGTGACAAACTGTAGCGTTTGGGGCGTGCTTACACGTGTGTAGCCCGAGGGGACGGTCATCGTTTCCGAAATGGCCACGTAGCGGGAGCAGCGGTCGGTGAAGGGGTAGTCGCGCTTTTCGGGGCTGACGTCGTAGAAGAGGTGGCGCATGACGAAGGTGTAGAATCCGTTGGCTAAGAACGGTGTGGCAATGACTTCCTTGTCGGTAACTATGGCGTAATCAGGGATTTCGAACTTATAGGTAATGCTGACGGGTTGCTTCAGATAGTCGTCCTCGCTGGTGTATTTCACCGATTTCAACTTGGCGTTGGGGTATAGCTGATAGAGCATCATTTCGACGTTGTTTCGCCATTCGGTGCGGAAACCGTCGAAGAGATAGCGGACGGTTCTGTCGGATTGGCGGTCGGCGGTGATGGTGACGGTGCCCTTCAGTGTGCCGTCTTTCGCGACCTGCGTCTGGGCGGTCATGCGAATATAGTGGTTTTTCGGATCGGAGACGGGCGTGAGTCCCAATTTCGCGCCGTTGGGAAGTCCCATGAGGTAGTTCTGCTGCTGTTCCGCACTGGACCACAACTCGCCTCTTACGCCCGGAACCCACGTAGGGTCAAGAAGTTGGTAGTTTCCGTTGCGCCGCTGTACCACCGTGATGCAGTGGTTGAACTGGTCGGCGGGGATGTCCTCGATGCGTTCGCCGGCCATCGTCATTGCCGCGTAAGCCTTGAAGCCCGCCGCCCGCAACATGCCGATGAGCATCCCGGCCTTGTCTTTGCAGACACCGCATCGGTCGCGGAAGGTCATTTCGCACTTGTGCAGCGTGTAACCCTCGCCCTCGCCCATCGAGATGCCCGAGTAGCGCACGTTGTCGGCCACCCAGTGCGTGAGGATGTCCAAGCTGTCGTTTTCGGTTTTCGCCGGCTTCAGCAGCTCGTTCACCTTCTGCCGGATCTCCGGGGTCGGCTCGAAGCTGCCGAAGTCCTCGTTCACACCGTAGAACCACATCGACTTGGCCTCCCAGTTCTGCGCGGTGGTCACGATGAGCTTCGGCTCGATGTCGTTGTTGGCCACTGTATAGCGCGGGGTCTTCAACGGGAAGTAATCCTTGTTCGAGAAGGTGTAAACCGTGCGGTCGCCGTCCTTTTTCGAGGTCACTGAAAGATTCCCGTTGTAAACCTTATACTGCAAGTTCTTGTTTGTCAGCACACTGACCTGATACACTTTCTCCTGCACGGGCTGGCTGCTCCAGAACGGCACGATGTCGTAGAAGTGGCCGCGCATGGGCGGGATGTACTTCGCGTCAGGATCCTCGCCCTGCAACAAAGCGTATGAGTAGCCCTTCTTGTAGGTCAGGAACTCCACTTCGTCGCCAATTTCGAGGCGGCCGAGGGCGACCATCTTCTGCCGCGCGCCCCAGTAGATCATGTGGGCGGGCGCCGGATAGTCGCACACCATGAATTCGGGGTGCTCCTCAGTGCCGTCGTGGCAATAAACGACCACGTCGCGGATCTCGCAGTAGGCCGACAGAGGGTCGTAATCGACGATGACCGTGTTGTTGTCGCGGCAGCCCGCGTCACTCAACACTCTGTATCGCTGATGGTTCACATAATGGCTGAGACCGTTCTCCTCCATGCGCACGGTCATGCTGTCATAGAGGGTCACGCGGTCGTAACCGGCGTAGGGGTCGGGTTCCTGCGCGGTGGCTGCCAACCACGCGAGGCATAATGTGATAATTAGGGTGATTGTTCTATTCATATTTACGTGGGTATTCGTTATTCATCGTCATTCATCGTCGTCATCGTCGTCATCGTGTCATCGCATCATCGTGTCATCGTCGTCATCGCATCATCGCATCATCGTGTCATCGTCGTCATCCGCCCCAGGGGTTTCGCTGCGCTCACCCCTGGCTACCTAGCTCTTGCCCCTACGGGGCTGCTCATGGAAGTGGTTTCATATATGGGGGCTTCTCGGCATAAACTGATGACTACTAACTAAATAATGTCTTTTTCTTCGATGAGGTTGTTCAGGATGGCATAGACGGTGAGGGCGGCGACGGACTTGATGCCGGTTTTGCGGACGATGTTCTTCCGGTGGGTGATGACAGTGTGGACGGAGATGTTGAGGGAGTCGGCTATTTCGTTGTTTTTCAGTCCTTTGGAAAGACAGATAAGCACCTCCTTTTCGCGCTCGGAGAGGGGGTCGGTGTCGGGTTCGTCACCGTCGGATTGCAAGGTGTTGATCACCTGGTTGATCGTCGATTTCACGCGCTGGAGGTCGTCGTTGAGTTCGATGATGCCGGAGAACTGGCGGAGATGCTGGGATTCGAGGTAGGAGGTGACGAGGGCGATGAGACGCAGTTCGGGATGGCTGTCGAATTCAGCCCGGAGTGTGGCACGGTGGCTGTACTCGAAAAGTAACGGATTGACAATCAAGATGTTCGCATGCAACGCTGGCAGTCGTGAAAACAACGCATTCAGGTTGTCTGTGGAAAAGACCACCTCCGTGTCGGGCACGTCGCGCAAGAGGCACGCGAGGCCGCTGCGCAACATCTGTGAAGGTTCTGCAATGACAATCTTAATCATGGCTCTGCGATTCTAAATACTGGATATAGGGCAACAAAATACGGTCCTCCATCATGGCATGCTTCCCGATGTCATTGGAAAGCGCATACATATCCAACAGCATGTCAACACGTTCCGAAGAGGAGACCTCCGCGGGTATGTATTTCAGCAAGAGATTGGTGAGGTCGTTGAGCGTGTCCTCGATGTCGTCGTGCTGCTGCTGGAACGCGGATTTGTGGTGATGCACGCCGCTGTCCGCCTCATTCTCGGACAATATCTGGCGCATATAGGGGAAAAGCACCTCCTCCTCATACTCGAAATGCTTCACCATCTCTTTCTTGAACTCCTGGTAGAAATTGGCAATAAGCGCGCTGTACTTCTTGTCCATCGGTTCCAGCAGCGTGTTGAGATGATGCTCGATATGAGGGAATTTGTTCTCCAAATAATCCTGATGGGACTGTTGCAGATAGTGCAAAATGTCGGTCATCGGACACTGCCGCAGCTCCTCAATGGAGGGATAGTAGTCCTGCTCGATATAGACGCGGCTGATCAAGGTGAAGAGGGTTTGCGAAACGTGGTGCTCGACGCAGAGCTGCTCCACGCTCTTCTCGCCAAAACCGAGGGGGATGCCCAATCGCGGCAAAACCGTTAACAAACTGTGATACTGATTGATAGCGTCAGCCATCTTCATTTTGGGAGATAATCGTGACGACAAGTCGGAACTGTTGCTCATATTTCAAATTTTCGGCAAAGATACAATTTTTGATTAATGGATAAAAAAAAGAGGTGCGGTTTCCCGTACCTCTTTTGTTTCCGTCCGTAGAGACGTGCCATGGCGCGTCTCTACAATGGGACAGATTATTTCCGGATCACCGGCATCGTGGCAACGCCCTGTTCGGTGAACACCTTGACGAAATAGGTGCCCGTGGCGAGCGAGCTGACGGTAATCTCCGCCACATAGTCGTTCACCTCCATCGTGCTCAACAGTTGACCGTAGATGTTATACAGTTCAACCTTCTCTACGACAACACTGTTGTCTTTTGCACTGATGGTCACGTTATTGACAGCAGGATTCGGATAGACGATGAGATTGTCACGCAACTCAAACTCGGTGATGCCGGTCGGATCATAGTCATAAACCGCGACCTCACTGTTCAACATACCCTCCTTCATGGCGATGGCCTTGATGACATAATGGACAGTCAATTGGAACGGGACTTCGTCGGTGTAAGCATAACTGTTCTCATCAGGATCGGTGCCGTCAATGGTGTAGTACATGGAAGCACCATCTGTGGCGCAAGTAAGCGTCATGCGGTAGAACTCACCGTCGCGTTGGAAGGAGAATTCCGGAGTGGCGACTGTCTCTAACACACTGACAATGATATCATTGTTGTCACGAGGATAAATCTGGTAGCCATACTGCGTGGAATAGCTGACAAAACCGATGACATCGGCGTGGTCACCAGCGGAAATCTCCATATCGACCGTGTTGAAACGGTCGCGGATGGACATGGTGTCGCCGTTTTGGACAAACGTGGTGGCATCAATGAATAGCACATCGTTCAAACGCACCAGCTTGGATTCGTAAACGGTGGCATAACCGTTGATGACGTTGGCAACGGTAGTAACCGTAGGCGTAACTGTCACAGGAGTACCTGTAGCGGCATTGGCATTATGAGACGGAATCAACTCTACCATACCGTTATATAACTGATAGCTACCGAAGAGGCCGCCCTCGATGACATCGCCCTCGTTGTAGGCGGTGGTGATGACCCCGGCGTTGTCGTAAATCAGCAATGCTGCGGAGTTGTCCTCCACAAACATATAGTGTTCGCTACGGAAAACAAATGTAACGTCGCTCATAATCTGCTGCGCACTGCCGGAGGCATTGGCCTTGAAGGCAGCAATGTTTGCCACCTGCTCCGGGAAAGAGATGGTGGCAGTGGCCACAAAACTCGGGGTCATGCCCGTCTTCCAAGCTTTGGCGTTGATGGTAGTCGTGGTGCTCACGGTGAACGGGGCACTGTAAACCGTTGAATTCTCGGTAGGCACGCTGCCGTCGGTAGTGTAGCGGATCACCGCATCGGCATCCGCGCAGGTGATGCTGACGGACTGCGGCTCATAGTAGAAACCGTCGTTCGGAGCGATGACCGGTGCGCTGACAGTGGTGGGGATGACACCCGGAATACCGAAAACCACCACGCTGTCGATGACCACGCGAGAGGTAGCGGTCGGAGCGGTTTCAGGCAGCACGATCGTGAATTTCAGACGCACAAAGTCATAGCTGCCCGTTTCGTCCACCACGTAATCAAACGTGTTGGACGTGCTGCCTAACGTGAAAACTTCACCGACAGAGAAGGTCGAACCGCCGTCAACAGAGTGCGACACCTTGACTTTCAGTCCGTTGGAGCTTGTCGCCGCGAAAGTGACGTGTGTGACATTGCGCAGATCGAAGTTGGTATAGGTGTAAGCGATATTGTCCGATGAACTGGTGTACCAACGCATCTGCATGGACTGTGCGCCCGTGATATGGTTGTTGGTGGAGGGGGTGCCGTAATAGGTGCCCCATTGCTCACCATCAGGACCCGTGAAGGCGACGGTGGTGTTGTTATAGACATTGCCGGCCACAAAACCCTCTTCGCTCTCAAAACCGACGGCATAGACAACCGTGTCACCCACCGAAGGCTCAATGACAGTATAGGTGCCCGTTGTCACCTCGCTGTTCTCCCAGTCAGCCTTTGTGGCGATGGCCTTCAGGGTATAGGTGCCAGGAATGTCAAGGACGACGGGAGCTGCATAGAGCGCGGAGGTTGCCGTGGGATCGGTTCCATCGGTGGTGTAGCGAATCTCCGCACCGGCCACCGCACAGCTCATGGTCACCGTGACCAGCGTGTCGTTGCCCGTAGCCGGAGTCAACACAGGAGCAGGCAACTGGGCCGTGGCGGCCAGCGCGACCTGGGCGCTCAACGTGTCGGAAGTCACAGAAATCGTGCCCGCTGCAGGCTCGGCTCCATCGAAGGTCACCGTCACCACTGTGTTGCTGTTCGGCGTGGTGATCGTGGCGGGATTCAGGGTGAAATGCGTGTTGTTGCTGGTCAGGACTATCGGGTTGTCCAGATGAGCGCCACTCACCGTGAAGGTTTGGCTCAGCTGGGTGCTGGTGAAGTTCAACGCCGTGGCATCAACGGTCAAAACCGGCTCATACACAACCGTATAGACAGACGTGGCGGTCTCACTGGCGAGCCAAGTGGCCTTGAAGGCTTTGGCCTTGACTGTGGTGGTGGCGGTCAACGTGACGGGAGCCGTGTAGAGCGTGGAAGTCTCGGTCGGCTCAGTGCCGTCGGTGGTGTAGCGGATTTCAGCATCAGGGGTGGCACACGCGAGGCTGAAGCTGACACTGTCGGCGTAAGTGCCTGCGACAGGGGCAAATACGGGAGTCTCTACGGTCGGGACGGTAATTGTCACATCCAATGTGGCCACGCCGCTGTTCTGGTAATTGGCCTTCTTAGCCATAGCCTTGATGGTGGAGGTCTCCGTGACCTGGAAAGGAGCGGTATAGAGTGTAGAAGTATCCGTCGGGGTGGTGCCGTCAGTGGTGTAGAAGATGAAAGCACCTTCGGCGGCAGTCATCGTCACGGTGGAGTTGAAGTAGTAGGTGTTGTCACCCGGGGCTTCCTCGCCCGCGGCGGTGATGACAGGCATGTCAAGCACCGGAGCGACGACAGAGAAGGAGGATGAAACGCTGACCGCCGGGGTGATGGCGACAGAGTCCATGCCCACCAACGTGGCCGTGAAGGTGAAATTGCCGGCCGGCAGCGGACTGAACGGCAGCATGGAAATCATGTCGTAAAGATCCTGGTCGATAATGATCGGATTCATGAACCCAAATCCCATGGCATCCATGAAATTGGACTCGGCAAGGATGTAACCATCCGTGCCAAGTACGAAATTCGCCACATTGATACCGATATGCATGGTATCCAACGTGCTGTAAACCGCACCGTTGGAAGGCTCCGTGACGGTGAGCGTGGGGGTGAGCACCGGTCCCTCGCCGGGAAGCACCATGATATTGTCGATTTCCCAACCGGCTGCGGTGGTCTCCATGCTGGTGTAAACCCATGCGAAATAGACAGGCGCCGCACCCGGAATCTCAATCTCTCCGGAATTTGCCCAAGTCCAATCGTTACCCGTGCTGAATACAAATTCGTCCGTGATGTCCGCCCATGTGGCCGCGGCAGGAGAGCCTGACCCGCTATAGTCAGTGGAATATTTCACTTGAAGGGCCGGTCCAGTGTATTTGGTGGCGCTTTCAAACGACATGACCACACCCCCTGCATTCAACGGGGTGATGGCCGGCGTGATCAGCCACGTTTCGCATGCGCCCTGGTTAAATGCATTGGCAAGGGCATAATGGTTTCCACCGTGGGAACCGGGCTCCCAAGTATAAGTGCCGGAAACACCAACGGAAGACATTTGGTTGAGATCGTTTGTCTCAAAATCCTCAAAGAAAAGAGGCGTGAAGTTCAAAATGGTAATGGTCTTGGTCAACACTGCACTGCTGTTGCCGTTGAATTCGGCAACGGCTTTCAGTGTCGTGGTCGTCGTAATCGTGACGGGAGCGGTATAAAGTGTGGAGGCGGAGGTGGGCTCTGTGCCGTCCAGCGTGTAGTAGATAGAGGCACCCGCGGTGGAACAGCCCAAACTGATCGTGGCGGAAGAGAAATAGGTGTCTTCCGCAAACATATTGCCCGCGATGGTGGCCGTCGGATCCGCCACAAAATCTTGGCCGGAAACAAGGGTGATCGTGACATCGTCAAGAATCAAATGGTCAAAACTGGCGTCCGTATTGCGAAGAGAAAAGACGAATTCACCGTTGGAAACCGTGTTGGCCGCCGTTATGGTGTCTTCAACATACTGATACGCCGCACTGTTGATGTTGTGATACCCCAAATAATCGGCATAACCGGAACCCGTTTCGCGTCCGTCATACAGGCCTATACGGATGTCCCCTTTCCCCTTCACCCAGAAAGAGACAACATATTGCGCACCGTCGGTAACCGCAATATGCTGAGTGGTGAAACGTTTGTGACCGCTGGCAGTATTGACGAGCTGACAAGCGTTGTTGCCCGTGTGCGCGCCCGAAGTGACCAGCACCACATTGGCTTGCGCAATATTGCTTTTTGAACCGAACCATCCGTCGGGGGTGTTACCGGTCCACGATTCGAATCCGCCGTTGGTGTTGATTTGGGCGAAACCCACCACGGCAAACAGCATCACACATAATGTGAGAACGCTGTGAAGTAATAAACTTTTCTTCATATTTTTAGTTTTTAATTATTTGAATTTCAGATGTTTATTGTCAATTTTCGCCATTATTTCCAAATGGCAAAGATACTAAATTCGACGACATCGTCAAGAATTCCTGCAAATTGTTGATCCGCAGCATTTTTTGCAAATCATCCGGCGGAACTTGCGCGAAGGAAGCATAATAGTGCCACAATTCTTTCAAATTCGCCAATGTGCCGTTCTCCCCGCGCAAAGGCAACAACGATTCCGCCAAATCCTGATAGAAAGCCAAAAAACGGGATTTCTTATCCCCAACCTCTTGATTCTTGATCTCTTCCGACAGAAAAGGATTCAGCAGCATACCGCGTCCCAACATCCAGGTCTCCACCCTCGGGAATCGTTCAGAGAGCGTTTGATACTCTGCTTTGGAAAAGACATCGCCACTATAGACGACTTTGTGTCGGGTCATGCCGCAAAACTCCTCGAAAAGGTCCCAATGCGGGGTCCCTTCGTACAAATCGTCGCCCAGACGCGGGTGAATCACCAAGAAGTCTAACGGATAATCGTTTAACCTACGAAGAACTTCCCGTCCTTCCTCGGCGCTGTGCAGTCCGAGCCGCATCTTCAGCGACAGCCGGAAAGGCGTCTTCGAGGTGACTTCCGCCACGATGCGCTCCACCGCCTCGGGATGCGGCATCAGTCCGCAGCCTCGCGTGTGTCGCACGACGGGGGAAGAAGGGCATCCGATATTGACATTAAAACGCTCATAACCGAACTGTTCGTGCAACACGGTCAAAGTATCCACAAACTGGTCGGGTTGGTTGCCCATCAACTGCGGGATGAGCGGCAAAGCGGTGTTGTGCTCGGGCGCGATGTCCTGCCAGACTTTCGGACGGAACCTTCCGGCGGGTTGCACCGGCAAGAACGGGGACATAAAACAATCTATGCCGCCAAAATGACGGCATAGTGTGTTTCTGAATGTACGGGAGGTGATCCCGTGCAGAGGCGCCAACCAAAGTTGAGGATTCATTAGCGAATCACCACTTTGCGGGTCTGTTTCTGACCGGCGTTTTCAACGGTGAGCATGTAAAGGCCTGCGGGATAGGCTCGCACATCCACGGCGGTTTTGCCTTGGCCTACGCCGGACTTCAGGGTTCTGCCGGTCAGGTCGCGAAGCGCCCACCGATAAGCCGCATCACCCTCCATCTCGATGTTCAACACATCGGACGCCGGATTGGGATATACATTCTCGTGAATCTTCTCGAACTCCGCGACACTCACGCTGTTCGACAATGCCACATCGTCCACATAAAGCACAGAAGCACTGTTGAGACTCATCGCGGAGAACACGATGATCATGATGGAGTCGCATTCGGTGCCAGGATTCTCAAACTCGACACTGATCTGCTGGTACGCATCAGGATTCAAATCGCCGAAATTTCCAGTGGCATAATCCACGAACTCACCGTTTCGTTTGGTGGCGGCGATCACCGTCACCTCGTCTTCGCCATCCGGCTGATACTTGACCCACATCGTCACATAGCGGGGGGTGGAAGTACAAGGCACGCCGGGGGAAGCCAATTGCGCCAAAGAGTAAAACGCCTCAATATCGATAGAGTCAAGATCGGGAGTGGAGGTGGTATCCTGGAGGATTTGGATGAGCTGGATCAAATCCTCCATCGGGATGGAAAATCCCGATGCCTCTCCCACCTGCAGGATGCCCGGAAGATTGAAACTATAACCGACATAAGGGATGGTGAAATCCGCCGACTGCAGCTTCACGGCATAGCTACCGGAGTGAGCGTCAGTAGATTGCGAGCAAAAGGTCAGCTCCACGGGAAGGTTAAGCATCGACGAGGTCAATGTGCCTTGCAGACCGCCGGTCCAGCCGACCGGTTTTCCGTACGACCACAATTCAAAATCGCCATTCATGACGGGCGTCTGGGCTTGCAGACCCGCCAGACAAAGCAAAACGGCAAAAAGTACAGCTGTTTTTTTCATATTATTAAGTTTTATTCGTTCGTGCGTTCATACAATTTTCACGCCGCGAAAATAAGAATTTTTACAACATTATGCTCTTCTCTGAAAAAGTTTCGCCATAATTTTATACCTTTGCCGCCGCAAAAGTAGAACCGGAATATGAAGAAATCAGACATTCTAACCATTGTAATTATCATTCTTTGTCTGCTGCCATTCTTCCTGTTTGACAGCGTATATGATGCCTATTGTTCTGCCAACCAACGTTTTCCATTATGGATGGCCTTCCTGAAGTTCGGCATTCTGGCCACCTTCGGCGAGATGCTCGGTTGCCGCGTGAAAACCGGGAAATACTACCACGAGGGCTTCGGGCTTGCCCCGAAATTTGTCGTCTGGGGCATTCTTGGCATGTGGATTGCGCTCGCGATGAGCGTATTCCGTCTCGGCATTCCGGCGTTCATGGAGCGCTACGCGGCCTTCAGCGGCATCTCCGCCGCCATGTCCGGCCCGATGTCGTGGATGAAACTCCTCGGCGCCTTCTGCGTCAGCACGATGATGAACACCTCTTTCGCCCCCGTCTTCATGACCGTCCACAAAATCTCCGACATGCACATCAGCGAGCACGGCGGCGCTTTCTCCGCGCTGTTCAAACCGGTGGCCGTCAAACGCCACATCTGCGAGATGGACTGGGGCGTGCAGTGGGGCTTCGTCTTCAAAAAGACCATCCCGCTTTTCTGGATCCCCGCCCACACGCTCACCTTCTGCCTCCCGCAGGATCTCCAAGTCCTCTTCGCCGCCTTCTGCAGCGTCATCCTCGGACTGTTCCTGTCCATAGCTGCAAAGAAACAGAATTAAAAACCCGTAAGCTTGTAAGCATGTAAACCAGTAAACCAGTAAACCTTAAACCTTAAACCAATATGTACCTTATCATCTTCATCGTCCTGATGGTCGCGAGCCTCATCATCCAGAAGACCCTGACCTCGCGCATTGAAAAATATTCGAAGACCCCGCTCAGCAGCGGACTTTCCGGCAAGCAAGTGGCCGAGAAGATGCTGCATGACAACGGCATCTACGACGTGCAGGTGACCTGCACCGGCGGGTTCCTCACCGACCACTACGACCCGACCAAGAAGACGGTCAACCTCAGCCAAGGCGTTTACGAAGGCCGCAACATCGCCTCCGCCGCCGTCGCCGCCCACGAATGCGGGCACGCCGTGCAGCACGCCACCGCCTACCGCTGGCTCACCATGCGCTCCACGCTGGTGCCCGCCACGCAGTTCGGCTCCCAATTCTCGCAATGGATCCTGCTCGCCGGTATCATCCTGATGGCACTCAACATGCTCAATATCGGCCGCTGGGTGCTGCTCCTCGGCATCGCCTTCTTCGCCCTCACCACCCTCTTCTCTCTCATCACCCTGCCGGTGGAATACAACGCCTCCGAACGCGCCGTCGCATGGCTCGACGAACAGGCCATCACCACCGGCGAAGAGACCGCCATGGCCAAGGATGCCCTCAAATGGGCCGCCCGCACCTACCTCATCGCCGCCATCTCCTCGCTGGCTACGCTACTGTATTATATCTCCATTTTCATGGGAAGCCGGAGAGACTAATTCATCATTCACAATTCATAATTCATAATGAAAAGAATCGTATCATTATTGGTTGTTAACCTGTTGTTTTTAAGTGCGTTTGCACAGATACAAGTCTATCCATTAGGGAACCAACCCGAAAAAATAAAATACACGGGTTCCGTAACCTACGCGCTCCCGACCACCACCCTCAAGATAACCGTATGCGTGTCGAAAGTGCAGGATGTCCGCGGCTACTTCGCGGATTATGCCGAAAGCCTGCTCGGACTGACCAACATCATCCAGCAGAACCGCACCCATTACGTGCTTAACTCCGTGGAGATCGAGCCTTTGAAAACGGCCGACATGTCCAACATTTACCGGGCATTCACCTCCAACCCAGTGATGACCGAAGCCATGAACCAAGCCCCTCTTTCCGCTAACACCACTTATCCGGAAGGGTATTTGGCTGCTTATCAAACGCATACGGCATCACTTCCCGAATTCTTCAAGAACTACGCGGACATCTCCTACACGCAACAGCAAGAGACGTTTGTAGATACCAAAATCATTGACGGTGTGGTGACCCAAGTGCCTGCCAACCACACGAAAACGGTCTCCAAGAGCTTCGAGAACAAAGCTCGCGAAGCGGCCGATGCCATCATGAAGAGCCGCAAAGACCAGTACAATCTGGCTGCCGGCGAACAAGAGACTCCATACACGGGCGAAGCGCTGGCCATCATGCTTTCGGAACTCAAAAACTGGGAAAGCAACTACATGAGCCTCTTCACCGGCGTCTCCATCGCCGACACGATCCGGTATGTGTTCTATTTGACGCCAAGCAACAAACTGGAACAGATGACAGCTTTCTATTTCAATGAGAACAAAGGAATTATCCCGACCAATGGCTCCGCGGCAGATGCTTACACGCTTGGATTCAGCCCCAGATACCCGAAAATGGTTGAGATAGCGGAATGGTACTATCCGCAGTCAGGATTCATGACGCGCAACAGGCAACCCGTGCACGTCACCCTGTCGCACAACAAAACCGTCCATGACTTCGGTATGGTGAACATGTATCAAGCCGGCTCCATCTTCGTGGCCCATCCTTCCACTAAAGAATCTGTTGATCTGAACGAATTCGGCATCGTGTTTTAGCTGTAGGCTGTTGACTTAGAACTTTGAACCTTAACCCTTTACCTTTAACCGTTAACCGTTACACCCCTCTATGAAAAAAGCTCTTCTTTTCCTCCTCACCTTCACCGTCATCCTATTCGGCGGCTGTCAGAAAATGGAGCAGAACAAGCTCAACCGACAGATGAAAAAGATGGCGAAAGCCTATCTGAAACAGGAAAATATCACGGATTATAAGAAGCTTGGCGTCGCCACAGTTGACACTTTGACGGAATTCAGCTATGCTAAACTCAATTCCGAACTGCTCGGAAACATGGAGGAGGTTTATGAGCAGATGTACTGGGATGACTCGGGAGACACCAATCGTCGCGAAGCTATCGGACTGTATCTCAGGGAAATACATCGTATCAAAGCCGACATGGACGAGCTCATCGACGACGGAGACCTCCTCACCGAAGGAGTCCTGCTCTTCATGGTAACCGGCACTTACGAGCAAAAGGGTGAAAAACAGGAGTTTATGTTCCTCGTGAATCCGGACAAAAAGTCGCTGCACACCTTGGATCCGTTCGGCGACAATCTGTTATACAAGGACGAAGAGTGATGTTCCCATGGGGTGGTGAGCGCCGTTTCAACGCCTACAGCCATTATTGTCGCACCCTTTTCGGCGGCAGAGTCCAGAAACTGCCGGTGGATGCGGGTTTCTCTTGCCCGAACCGCGCAAGTCGCACGCAAGGCGGTTGCACCTACTGCGCGAACAACGCCTTTTCGCCCTCTTATCTTGCTGAAAACGAAGAAATTGCGACACAATTGGAGAACGGGAAACGGTTTTTCGAAAAACGCTACCCCCATAAAAACGGCTATTTCGCTTATTTTCAGTCCTATACAAACACATTTGCCCCGTTGCCGGTATTGCGCGACAAGTTCGAGGCTGCGCTGCAAGTACCGGACATTAAAGGACTTGTCATCTCCACTCGCCCGGACTGTCTGCCCAGCGAGGTGTTGGATTATTTGTCGGAATTAAGCCAACGCACCCACCTGACGGTAGAAATAGGAGTGGAAAGCTTTCATAACGAGACACTTGCGCATATCCACCGCGGACACACCGTGGAATCCACTTTCGAAGCATTCGAAAAGCTGCACTCCCGAAAGGTCTCCACGGGCACCCATCTGATTTTCGGTCTGCCGGACGAGACACCCTCGCAATGGCTTTCAGATGTTCAATTGCTCAACCAGTTGCATCCTCAGTTCGTCAAATTCCACCAGTTGCAGATTTTCAAGAACACAGCCATGGAATCGGAATACCGCGACCATCCCGGGCGTTTCCACCCGCTCTCCGCCGACGAGTATGTGCGGTTTCTGTGTGATTATCTTGAACGAATGTCGCCCGAAATCGTGATTGAGCGTTTCTCTGCTGAGGTCCCGCCCCGCTACCTTGCTGTGTCTCAGTGGAATCTGTTGCGCCACGATGCGCTGGTGCGGAAGATTGAGGAGGAACTGGAACGTCGCAATACATATCAGGGAGTTGCGCTTTGAGGGATACATCGATTCAGGTTTCAGGTTTCAGGTTTCAGATTTCAAGTTTCAGGTTTCAAGTTTCAGGTCCCCGAAAATTAACTAATAATAGTTAAGATTAAAAATATTTTTATCGTTTTGTTATTTTAATAAAAATTTTTGTATTTTTGCAGCGAAGACAAAACGGTAAAATAACATGTTGATAAGAACGAACAATTGTGCATTGATGGGGGTTTCCGCGATACCCATCGTAGTGGAAGTGAACGTGGACAACGGCATCGGCTTCCATCTGGTCGGTTTGCCCGACAGCGCGGTGAAAGAGAGTCAGCAGCGCATCGAGACAGCGCTGAAAATCTACAACTACAGGATTCCCGGGCGGAAAATCGTCGTGAACATGGCGCCGGCCGACATTCGAAAAGAGGGTTCGGCCTACGACCTGACGCTGGCCATCGGCATCTTGGCCGCGTCGGAGCAGATTGCCGGGGCGGCGGAGCTGGAGGAGTACTACATCATGGGGGAACTCTCGCTGGACGGATCGCTGCAGCCCGTGCGCGGGGCGCTGCCCATCGCGCTGGAGGCGCGCAAACACAAGAAAAAGGGGCTGATTCTGCCGATCCAAAACGCCCGGGAGGCCGCCATCGTCACCGGCATCGACATCCTCGGCGCCAGCAACATCAAGGAGGTCATCGACTTTTTCGACAAAGGGACTCCCATCGCGCCCACCCGCATCGACGTGGCCAACGCCTTCAACGACAGCCTGGACCGCTACGAGTACGACTTTTCGGACGTGAAGGGTCAGGAGAACATCAAGCGGGCGATGGAAATCGCGGCGGCGGGGGGTCACAATGTGATTCTGATCGGTCCGCCGGGATCCGGCAAAACGATGTTAGCCAAACGGTTGCCGTCGATTTTGCCGCCGCTGTGCTTGGAGGAAGCGTTAGAAACGACGAAGATTCATTCGGTGGCGGGCAAGATGAGCCGTTATGCCTCCATCATCTCCACCCGGCCGTTCCGTTCGCCGCACCATACCATCAGTGATGTGGCGTTGGTGGGTGGCGGCACGCACCCGCAGCCGGGCGAGATAAGTCTCGCCCACAATGGGGTGCTCTTTCTGGACGAGTTGCCCGAATTCAAGCGGCAGGTGCTGGAGGTGATGCGGCAGCCGTTGGAGGAACGGCGGGTCACCATCTCGCGGTCGAAGTATTCCGTCGAGTTTCCGGCGTCGTTTATGTTCATCGCCGCCATGAACCCTTGTCCGTGCGGCAACTACAACCACCCGACCATCGCCTGTACCTGCAAACCCGTTGAGGTTCAGAACTATTTGAGCAAGATCTCAGGACCTTTAATGGATAGAATTGACCTGCACGTAGAGGTCGTTCCGGTCAGCCACGAGGAGCTGGCCTCGG
>JAEEIG010000126.1 GCA_016281255.1 Bacteroidales bacterium | reverse complement strand
TGTTGGTGAGGCCTGGACGAACAATATCTACAGAAGAGCTGGTTTGAATCAGTATTATTCTCACAGCACTATGTTGGATGTTGACTACGCTTACTTCTTCAACGAACATTGGGGCCTCAGCTTAGGTGTCGGTATCAATCGCATTGGCGCGAAAGCTTCCATCTCCAAGAGTGGTATCATTTCTGATTATGATGAGATTCATGACGGCTTTTTCGATGATAATGTTTCGACTTACAATCCTAACTATGACCTTTATTATGATGCAAACGGCTTGAGAGAAAAACAGGTTGTCTGGGCAGTTGAAGTTCCTTTGAAAGCCCATTTTGACTGGCGTTTCGATGGTCGTAACGGTATCTATGCAGCTCTTGGTGTCCAAGGCTATTTCCCGATCAAGGGTTTCAACAGATACACTGGTGAAGGCACTATTACCACTTACGGTTATGAAGAACTCTTTAACCAATGGTATATGCGTCATTATGAAGATGGCCAAATCAAGATGGACAACCACTTTGCCGAGGGTTCTTACGCTGGTAAAGGCAAGAATGTGAAAATGAGACCTTCTGTTGATCTCGTTGCCGACTTCGGTGGTGTTTTTGCCATCAGCAAGAAAGTTGATTTCTATGTTGGCGCTTATTTCAAATATGGTTTCCTCGATATTCTTCCCAAGACCAAGACTACTCTCATCGGTGCTAATGACTTAGGCGATATGGAGTTCCAGGGTACACTTGGTTCTGACATGTTGGATGTTGCTTATGCTAATGGTCAGCTGACGAAACAAAGCCAAACCAAATGGCATCTGATGCAAGCCGGCGCCAAGGTTGGTTTCCACTTCAAGACTTGTGCTACTCCTGCTGAGAAGTCCCAGAAGCAAATTGAAAAGGAAATCCTTGAAGAGCTGAAGAAGAAATCCAATGAACCTATCATCATCAAACAAGATCCTCAATATATCTACATCGTTCCTGTTTGCGATCAGATGGATCAAGATGATGAATATCTCACTCCTGCAGACAAGAAAGCCATCAGCGAATTGAGCGAGGCTTTGTCGAACACTAAGATTCTTTTTGACCTTGACAAAGATATTCCGAAAATTTCGGATTACAACGACAATATCAACAGAACAGTTTCTATTTTGAAGGCTAATCCTCAGTTGAAACTTATCGTTGAAGGTTATACTTGCGATTTGGGTTCAGAACAACACAATCGTGATCTCGCACAAAGAAGAGCTAACAATGTCAGAAATCTCTTCATTCAAAAAGGTGTGAATCCTGACCAAATCGAGACCGCTTCTTACACTGTCAATGATCCTCAAAACAAACAGAACATCACGGATCCTAGACGTGAGGAGCATAGAGCTGCTATCTTTAGAATCGTCAAAAGATAATTATTACTATTCTCGTTAGAAAAGGGACTGCCGGAAGGTGGTCCCTTTTTTTGTTTACGGTTTTAGAGTTTTCGGTCTTAGATGCTTAGGGGCTCAGATGTTAAGATTGTGTGATTCCCCATTATGTTCGTTGATTTGGTATTGGTGTACTATAAGATGCAGGAACACAGTATGTTATGTGTTTGTGTTACAAAAAGTGTGCCACAATGAAAATTTTTTTTCAACAATGGGGATTTGATTAAAAAAATTTCTATATTTGCCAGCTTGTTTAAAAATCGTTATTTGGATGGGTAAGAGGCGTGAGTAATTTTTTTAACATTTTGATTTATAGATTGTTGTACGGTTTTAAGCAAGTGATAGAATGTTGGCTTGAGTTGTTGGTTTGTGTAAGAAAAAGGAATATTTATTCGAAAATTGATAAAAATATAAAGAAATGAAGATAGTGAATTATTTTAAAGAGACGTATGACGAGCTGGTTCATAAAACGAGCTGGCCCACCATGCAGGAGCTTGGAAATAGTGTTGTGGTGGTATCTATTGCTTCCCTTATAATCGCGTTTATCGTGTTTTTGATGGATACCGTCTTCAATCTGGGCATGCATGCCATGTTCCCGGCTGTTTAGTTTCTTTATAAACTGACATTATATCCAAAGTAACTTAGACATGGCTGAATTAGAGCGTAAGTGGTATGTGATCAAATCTGTCACGGGTACAGAGAAGAAAGTGAAACAGAACATTGAGAGTGAAGTTGCGCTTTCCTCTTTGAAGGACTCTGTTTTTGAGGTTTTGATTCCCACGGAAAAAGTTTTCCACAGCACGAAGACTGGCAAGAAGGTTGTGAAAGAGCGCAATTACTTCCCGAGTTATATTTTCATCGAGGCGATGATGACGCAGGAGGTTTGTGCGAAGCTTCTTGAAATCCCCGGAGTGTTGGGTTTCGTGGGTTGCAAGCGCAAGAGCGATCCGCCCGTAGCCCTTCGTAAAGAGGAGGTCTCCCGTCTGCTTGGAAAGGTTGACGAGCTCTCCACCCAGGACGAGTTCTTGTTGCAGCCTTACATTGTCGGCGAGGAAGTCAAGGTTATCGATGGACCTTTCAACACTTTCAACGGTGTGATCGAGGAGATCGACACCGAGAAGAAGAAGCTGAAGATTACGGTGAAAATCTTCGGACGTAAGACCCCGCTGGAGCTCGGTTTTATGCAAGTTGAAAAAATATAATGTCTGACATTAGTTACAAACAAATTAAAAGATTAAAAAATGGCAAAAGAAGTAGCTGGCTTAATTAAGTTACAGATTAAGGGAGGTGCCGCTAATCCGTCACCGCCGGTAGGACCCGCATTGGGTTCCAAGGGCGTGAACATCATGGAGTTCTGCAAGCAGTTCAATTCTCGTACGCAGGACATGGCAGGCAAGGTCATTCCGGTCATTATCACGGTTTACAAGGATAAGTCCTTTGACTTTGTTACCAAAACGCCGCCGGTAGCTGTTCAGATTATGGATGCCGCCAAACTTCAGAAGGGCTCAGGTGAACCCAACCGTACCAAAGTGGGTACGATTACTTGGGATCAGGTGCGTGCCATCGCCGAAATCAAGATGAAGGACTTGAACTGCTTCAAGATCGAGTCTGCCATGTCTATGGTTGCCGGCACCGCTCGCAGCATGGGTGTCAACGTAAAGGGAGGCCAGAATCCTTTCGAGCAAAATTAATTAACAAGTAAAAATCAAACAAATGGCTAAGATATCAAAAAAACGCAAAGAGGCTTTTGCTAAATTTGATAAGAGCAAGGTTTACGCTCTGCCCGAGGCTATCCAGGTGGTGAAGAACCTTACCTACACCAAGTTTGACGCTTCCTTCGACATCGACGTCCGTTTGGGCGTTGACCCGAGAAAGGCCAACCAGATGGTGCGTGGTATCGTGACATTGCCTCATGGAACAGGCAAGGAAGTTCGTGTGCTCGTGCTCTGCACTCCTGACAAGGAGGAAGAGGCAAAGGCTGCTGGCGCTGATTTCGTGGGCTTGGAAGAGTATGTAGATAAAATCAAGCAGGGATGGACGGATGTGGATGTCATCATCACCATGCCGAGCGTGATGCCGAAGATCGGTGCGCTGGGTAGAATCCTCGGTCCCCGTGGCTTGATGCCGAACCCGAAATCCGGTACCGTTACCATGGAGATCGGCAAAGCCGTGTCTGAAGTGAAGGCCGGTAAGATCGACTTCAAGGTTGACAAATACGGTATCATTCACACTTCAATTGGTAAAAACCGTTTCTCGGTTGAGCAGCTGACCGACAATGCTCGCGAAATGCTTGCCACCGTGATCAAGTTGAAACCGACGAGTGCAAAGGGTACCTACATCAAGAGTATCTATTTCTCCACCACGATGAGTCCCGGCGTGCAAGTTGATCCGAAATCAGTTACCTTATAAAAAGATTAGTTAGTATGAACAAAGAACAAAAAAGTCAGATTATTGAAGAGATTTCCCAGGACTTGGCTAACTATTCTCATGTATATGTAACGGACATTTCCGGATTTACAGTTAGCACAGTCAATCAGTTACGCAAGTTGTGCTTCAGCAAGGACGTGAAGCTGAAGGTGGTGAAGAACACCCTTCTGAAACGCGCCATGGAGCAGTCTGAAAAGGATTATTCAGAGTTGTATGAGACTTTGAACGGCCCGACAGCTGTGATGTTGTGCAACACGGGTAACGTGCCCGCCAAGTTGATAAAGGACTTCCGGGCGAAAAATGCAAAGCCCCTCATCAAGGCCGCCTTCATTGAAGAGGCTGTTTATATTGGCGATGACCAATTGGATATGCTTTGCAGCATCAAGTCTCGCGAGGAATTGATCGGCGACATCGTCGCATTACTGCAATCACCTGCAAAACAAGTGGTATCCGCTTTGCAGTCTGGTGGTGGCAAGTTGGCCGGTATCGTCAAGACTCTTTCTGAGAGAGCATAAAACAAAAAAACAAACAATTCAATTTAGTAAAAACAATAAAAAAAATAACAATTATGGCAGATTTGAAAGCATTTGCAGAACAATTAGTGAACTTGACCGTTAAAGAAGTTAACGAGTTAGCTCAAATTTTGAAAGACGAATACGGTATTGAACCCGCTGCTGCCGCAGTCGCAGTGGCCGCTGGTCCCGCAGCAGGTGGCGCAGCCGCAGCTGAAGAGAAGACCGAGTTCGACGTGATCCTGAAGGCAGCCGGCGGCAACAAGCTGCAGGTTGTGAAGTTGGTGAAGGAACTCACCAGCCTCGGCCTCAAGGAAGCTAAGGAATTAGTTGACGGTGCACCTAAGGCCGTTAAGGAAGGCATCTCCAAAGATGAAGCTGAATCTTTGAAGAAGTCTCTCGAAGAAGCCGGTGCAGAAGTCGAAATTAAATAGTTTCGATCCAACCTCCAAGCAATAGAACAACGCTTCCACACCAGGTGGAAGCCTTGTTCTTATTGCTGTTTTATAATACCTGCTGATTGGTATTTTGTCAATAATCAGTATTTACGTTAAATAAAATCAAACAGCCTTGTCAACTACAAAAAACAACAGAATTAGTTTCGCGACAACGAGACCCGTTGATTTTCCGGATTTCCTCGATATCCAGCTGAAGTCATTCCAGGAGTTTTTCCAGATTGACACCGATCCGGAATCGCGCAAGAACGAGGGCTTGTATCGGGCGTTCGCGGAGAACTTCCCGATTACCGACGCGAGAAATTGCTTCGTCTTGGAGTTTTTGGACTATTACATCGATTTTCCGCGCTATTCCATGGACGAATGCCTTGAAAGAGGCTTGACATACAGCGTTCCGCTGAAAGCGAAGTTGCAGTTGAAGTGCAACGACGAAGAGCATGAAGGTTTTGAAGAGGCCCGCGTGCAGGAGGTCTATTTGGGCATGATCCCCTACATGACCCCGAGCGGCACATTCATCATCAACGGTGCCGAACGTGTGGTGGTTTCCCAGCTGCACCGTTCCCCTGGTGTGTTCTTCGGTTTTTCGTACCACTCCAACGGTACGCCGCTCTACTCCGCCCGTATCATCCCCTTCAAGGGATCATGGATGGAGTTCACCACAGACATCAACAATGTCCTGTATGCTTACATTGACCGTAAGAAGAAGTTGCCGGTCACCACATTGCTGCGTGCCATCGGCTACGAGACGGACAAGGATATTCTGAGCATTTTCGACATTGCGGAGGAGGTGAAGGCTTCCAAAGCCAACCTGAAGAAGTATGTGGGTCAGAAATTAGCGGCTGCCGTCACCAAGACATGGTACGAGGACTTTGTAGATGACGAGACCGGTGAGGTGGTCAATATAGAGCGTACCGAAGTTCTGATTGACCGCGAGACCATTTTTGAGAAAGATCACATCAACCTGGTGGCCGATGCCAACATCAAGACGGTGTTGTTCCACAAGCAGGACGACAAGCAGGTTGACTACTCCGTGATTTTCAACACGTTGCAGAAAGACCCCACCAACTCGGGCAAGCAGGCTATCGAGTATATCTACATGCAGCTGAAGAGCACGCAGGCGCCTGACGAGGAGACTGCCCGTGCCACGCTCGACAAGTTGTTCTTCTCCGAGAAGCGTTACGATCTCGGAGAGGTGGGTCGTTACCGCATCAACAAGAAATTGAATTTGGACATCCCGATGGAAACGGGCGTGCTCACGAATGAGGACATCATCTCCATTATCCGTTATTTGGTGGAGTTGATCAACTCCAAGACGGAAGTCGATGACATCGACCACTTGAGCAACAGACGTGTCCGTACTGTCGGTGAACAATTATACAACCAGTTCAGCCTTGGCCTGAACCGCATGGCCCGCACCATCCGTGAGAAGATGAATGTGCGCGACCACGAATCCTTCTATCCGCAGGATTTGATCAATGCCAAGACGTTGTCTTCAGTGGTCAATTCGTTTTTCGGCACCAACCAGCTGTCGCAGTTCATGGACCAGACCAACCCGTTGTCCGAGATCACGCACAAGCGCAGAATCTCCGCTTTGGGACCTGGCGGTCTGTCCCGCGAGCGCGCCGGTTTCGAGGTGCGTGACGTGCACTACACCCACTATGGTCGTCTGTGTACCATCGAGACCCCTGAAGGTCCTAACATCGGTTTGATTTCCTCCCTCTGTGTGTTCGCCCGTATCAACGATCTCGGTTTCATCGAGACCCCGTATCGTCGTGTGGTGGATGGGCAGGTCCATTTCGATGAACCGCCTGTGTTCCTGACTGCCGAGGAAGAGGACAACAAACGTATAGCGCAAGCCAACACGCCCATGGACGAGAACGGCCTGCTCGGTGAGAAGGTGAAAGCCCGCCGTTTGGCCGACTACCCGATTCTGCCGCGTGAGGAGATCGACTTGATTGACATTGCGCCCAACCAGATTGCTTCCATCGCTGCATCCCTGATTCCGTTCTTGGAAAATGACGACGCTAACCGTGCGTTGATGGGATCCAACATGATGCGACAGGCCGTGCCGTTGTTGCGCCCCGAGGCTCCCATCGTGGGTACCGGTCTGGAACACCGTGTGGCAGTTGATTCCCGCGTGGTGCTGCTCGCCGAGGGTACCGGCGTGGTGAAGTCTGTGGATGCTCAGCACATCGAAATCGATTACGAGCGTTCCGAGACAGAGGAGCTGGTCAGCTTCGATTCCAACGTGAAGAACTATCAGCTGCTCAAGTTCAGAAGAACGAACCAGAACTCCTGCTTCAACCAGCGTCCCATCGTGGTGAAGGGGCAGAAGGTGAAGAAGGGCGATGTGTTGACTGAAGGTTATGCTACCGAGAACGGCGAATTGGCTCTCGGACGCAACCTGATGGTGGCATTCATGCCTTGGAAGGGATACAACTTCGAGGATGCCGTCGTGATTTCCGAGAAGGCGGTGACCGACGATTTGTACACTTCCATTCATATTGAATCTTTCACCCTTGAGGTGCGCGACACGAAGCGCGGTCAAGAGGTGTTGACCAACGATATTCCGAACGTCTCCTCTGAAACCACGAAGGATTTGAACGAAGACGGTTTGATCCGAGTGGGTGCGGAGGTGAAGGAGGGCGACATCCTCATCGGTAAGATCACGCCCAAGGGCGAGTCTTATCCGACTCCTGAGGAGAAGTTGCTCCGCGCCATCTTCGGTGATAAGGCGGGCGATGTGAAGGATGCCTCTCTGAAGGCGCCTCCAGCAATGCGCGGCGTGGTCATCGGCGCAAAATCCATGTCCCGTCTCATCAAGGACAGAAAGTCCAAAGCGAAAGACAAGGATATCGAAGAAGAAATCAAAGCCAAATATCAGGTTGAGCTGGATGCTTTGAAGGAAGTTCTGGTGATGAAGCTCTACAAGGTTCTGGACGGCAAGGTCGCGCATGTGATCTGCACCGACACCAAGGAGCCCATCATCCAAAAAGGCTCCAAGTTCTCCCAGAAATTGCTGAATACCGTTGACTATAAGATTGTTTCAGTATCCAAGTGGACCAATGATTCCCGCGTGAACAGCCTGGTTGCCCAGATCATACGCAACTATTTGGTGAAGGTTCGTGACATCGAGTCCCGTCGCACGCGTGAGATTTTCGACGCCACCATCGGTACGGAGCTGCCTTCCGGTATCGTGCAAATGGCCAAGGTCTATGTCGCCAACAAGCGCAAACTGCGCGTGGGTGATAAGATGGCAGGTCGTCACGGTAACAAGGGTTGTGTGGCAAAGATCGTGCGTCAGGAAGACCTTCCGTTCTTGGAAGACGGCCGTCCGGTCGATGTGGTCTTGAACCCGCTGGGTGTGCCTTCCCGTATGAACTTGGGTCAGATTTACGAGACCGTGTTGGCATGGGCAGGCAAGAAGATGGGTGTGAAGTATGCCACCCCGATTTTCGACGGTGCCTCCATCGACCAGATCAACGAACTGATGCGCGAAGCTGGTCTGCCAGAAAACGGCAGCACGCAGTTGTACGACGGTGAGACGGGTGAACCGTTCCACCAGAAGGCTACTGTGGGTTACATTTACTACCTGAAGCTTCACCACATGGTCGATGACAAGATGCACGCCCGTTCCATTGGACCTTACTCATTGATTACGCAACAGCCTCTCGGCGGTAAAGCCCAATTCGGTGGTCAGCGTTTCGGTGAGATGGAGGTGTGGGCCATCGAGGCCTACGGCGCATCCAATGTGCTGCAAGAGATTCTGACCGTGAAGTCAGATGATGTGGTCGGCAGAGCCAAGGCATACGAGGCCATTGTGAAGGGCGACAACATGCCTGTTTCCGGTATTCCGGAGTCCTTCAACGGGTTGGTCAACGAGTTGCGC
>JAEEIG010000125.1 GCA_016281255.1 Bacteroidales bacterium | reverse complement strand
GATGAAGTTGTTGTCCAACAGCTCGTCGATGATTTCGCCCAAGGTGCGGTCGTCGCCGATCTTGAACTGCGCGCGGTGCAGGTTCTGGTCCTCCTGCTTGTCGCTGTTCTTCTCGGTCTCCTCGTGGTGGTATTTGTAGTCGCCGATCTGCAGGTTGGTGCCGCCGTCGATTTGCGAAATACCGTACTGGATGGCTTTGGCGCGGAATTCGGAGGTCTCGCGAGCCGTGAGAATCATGCCGGTGTAAGGCACGGCCAGACGGAAAATGGCGATGATCTTCTCGAAGGTGTCGTCATCCACAAAATACTTGGTGTCGATATTCAGACCGGAGGCGTCTTTGATGCGCGGGAAGGAGATGGTATGCGGTCCCACATTGAAACAAGCCTCCAAATGGTTGGTGTGACGGATCATGGCCAGCACCTCGAAACGCCAGTCGTAGAGACCGAAGAGGATGCCGAGGCCGTTGTCGTCGATGCCGGCCTGCTGGGCGCGGTCCATGGAGGTAAGACGCCACTCGTAGTTGCCCTTGATGGTGTTGGCGGGATGATACCAGGAGTAAGCTTCCGGATGGTAGGTCTCCTGGAAGATTTGGTAAGTGCCTATGCCGGCTTCTTTTACGGTGCGGAAACCCTCCACATCCAAGGGGGCGGCGTTGATGTTGACGCGGCGAATAGAGCCGTTGCCCTTATGGACGGAGTAGGCCAATTTCGTGGTGTGGGCGATGAATTCGGGGGAGTATTTCGGGGATTCGCCATAGACGAGGATCAGCCGTTTCTGACCGTCTTCTTCCAGAGCCTCGATGTTGTGCACGAACTCCTCGTCGGTGAGGGTGGTGCGCACCTGCTCGTGGTTGGAGGAACGGAAACCGCAGTATTTGCAGTTGTTCACGCAGTAGTTGCCCACATAGAGCGGCGCGAACAGGACGATGCGGTTGCCATAGACGTTGCGCTTCAGCGTGCGCGCGCCCTCCTTGATCTCCTCCACCAGCACGGGGTCGGTGGTGTTGATGAGGACGGCCGTCTCTTCCATTGTCAAACGATTCTTGTTCAACGACTTGGCTATGATCTCACGAACCCGTTCGGGCGTGCTTTCGGTCTTGTTGATATAATCCCAGATCTCTTCCGGGTCGATAAAGGGTTTCCCGATTTCATCGGGGATGCGGCATTTTTCGGGGTTGAATTGCATATTGGTTTATTGTTTACTGTTATACTGTTTACCGTTTGTTGGGCCCCACACTGCGGCTTACGCCTTGTGTGGGGTTATTTGCACTTCGTGCGTTTTGCCTCTTCGAGGCTGCTTAATGAATCATTTTTTTCATCGTTTTTTCATCGTTTGTTCATCGTTTCATCGCCGTGTCACTACCACCTTCGTGGTCACATCCGGAATCTTCCCCAACTGTCCCGACAGGGAATTGATCTCGTTGACGTCTCCTTCGACAATGAGGGAGATGACGGCGACGGGACGGTCGTGGAAGGGCAGTCCCTGACGTGCCAACACAATGCCGGAATGCGCGGAGATGACCTCGTTCACCTGCGCGGCGGCCGTTCTTTCTGACAATAATACCGTAATGGTGCCAATTCGCTTTTCCATCAGAACTTCTTAAGGATCAGGTTATTAACTAAAAGATGTCACGCGGGTATTGTGTACCCGAATGAGCGTGCAAAAGTATCATTTTTTTCCGTATCTTTGCACCCTCAAAAAAATAAGACTGTTTTTTGTTTTCAAGAGACATGCAAAAAGTGTTGCGTTATTTTATATTGTTGATAATGACGAGTTTATGCTGGTCTCTTTCGGCGCAGAAAACGGTATCCGATTACAAGGAACTCTTCTATGAAGCGGAACTTCTGGCCCAAAGTTCCATTTATGATGTCGCCAAGCAATACTATTTCGACGCGCTGAACAAGGTCCCCCAGGATGCGCAATACCGAAAAATCAAGAATCAAATCAAGGAGAAAATCCAGCTGATGGAGTGCTATCAGCGTTTCTACCACCTTTGGGGACAGGCGCAGCAATTGGAACTGAAAGAGGATTTTGAGAGCGCGTTCAAGTTCTATGACGATGCGCTGGATTACGCCGATGTCGAGGAATTGGACATCCCCGGGAAGGACTCCCTGAGAATGCGTCTGCGCGTTGTGGAACAGACCGCCGATCTCTGCAAATCGCTCTGCCTGATCGAGATGTTGAATCTGGAAGGTGATTACGAAAAAGCCAGAAACCAATACATGAAATGGGTGGAAGAAGCCGATAGTTACGGGTATAAGTGGACGAAGTACCAGTTTCCGTCCAATTTTGTCCAAAAAGTGGATTCCATCACCGGATTTCTGGAAGACGAGCGGAACGTGATCCTTCCTTACCGGACCGTGTTCCCTGACGATTACGTGGTAATGGACAACTATCTCTTCGAGCTGCTGGACAAGACGGCCTGCGAAAACCCGCACCCGGTCGAGTCGGATGTCACGTTCGTGCTTTCGCTTGACACCAACGGCATCGTTGAAATGTTCATCGACGGTAATCAAACCAACAGCCCCTTCAATGAGCAATTGCTGAAAACGGCACAGGTTCGAATGACCCAGCCTTACCGCTACGGATTCTCCATGCCGGTGAAGGAGGAAATCCGTTACCATATCTCTTCCACCAAGACCTCCGTCTGGGTGGAGAAGTCCAAAAAAGGCTATAAGGTAAAGGATGCCAAAGTGAAAAAACAGTATATGGAGGAGTTCCGCAACATGCTGGCGGACGCCCCCGACGGCAAATACCTCTTCCTCATTCACCGCAATGTCATTGACGACAAGTCGCTCTCTTCCGTGCGCCTGACGGGTGCCAAAGGCGGCAAGGCCAAGAAATGGCTGAAATCTAAATAATTTTTGTTGTTACCTTTTCGTTTTTTTGCATCATATTAATGCAAACGTATAAAAATCATAATTATGAAGAAAGTATTGGCATTAAGTTTATGCGCGCTGTTATGCGCTGCTTTGACCTCTTGCGAGAAGGAGAATGACGGGGAATACAATCCGAAAAAGAAAATCCAGAAGGTTTATAAAGATCTAAATGGCGAAAAAGTGCTGGACCAAGTGTGGAGCTGGGATGGTAAATTGCTCTCCAAAATTGATTATTATTATGAAGGGGCTGTTTGGTACACAGACGAATATTTTTACGACAGCAAAAACCGCATTTCGAGACTTATTGAGGAAGACGATCATCTTGATTTTATTTATGAAAATGACCGTATTAAAAACATCAACTATTATTGGATTGATGAGTTAATGGAGTCATTTACAATGTATTATGACAACAATAAACTGTCCAAAATCGAATGGGTGGGAATCAAAGTTGAAGAAGGTGACCATGTAAAAAAACTAAATCCATTGGCGGGATTAATTCCTCAAGGTTGTGAAGTTTTTGAAAAAGCAGTAAGCAAAATGCGTTCGCAACAAAAATGGGGAGATGCGAAGCTTATTATGGAACTGACATGGGAGGGCAAGAATGTCAGCCATATTGTCGCCTACATTGAAGGGGATCCGGAAGACATTACGGAAACTTCGTTCACTTACGACAATAAGGTTAACCCGCTGAGAGGCTGGCATACGTTATGGATGGACTATGTAATTGGCGTTTGGGACGACGAGTTATATACCTATTCCAGCTATGGGAATGTGCTGACCGCTGATTATGTTTGTAAATATGAAGGTGAAATGTACGACCGATTTGTCACAAATTACATTTATGAATATGACGAGAAGTATCCTGTGAAAGTGACCGCCACGAACGACGGCGAACCGTATTTTACCCGCTATTACGAATATTAGTCGTTGTATTAAATCAAAAAGTAACGTGATCCACAAAGCGTGCCGGAGGCACGAAATCTCAATAACCCCACATAAGCGTAACGAAGT
>JAEEIG010000124.1 GCA_016281255.1 Bacteroidales bacterium | reverse complement strand
TGGTCACCCCGCTCACCGGCGAGGAGCCCGTTTCCATGAACTTCTGGGGCTTCTCCCCGCGTTTCTTCGACCGCCTGGCGGCGATGCTCGCGCAGTTCCTGACGGACAACGAAGGCAACATCAAGGCCGCGTTCCCGATTACCGACGCCGTTTCTGCCGTGATGGCCAGCGGTGACGCCAAAGTGCGCGTCCTGCCCACCAAATCCGAATGGTTCGGCGTGACATACGCCGAGGACAGACCGATGGTGGTGGAGAAGCTGAAGCACGTGGAATGATATTGCGATGATACGATGATGCGATGATGCGATGATACGATGATACGATGATACGATGAATAGGGCGTTGTAGGGGCGAATAATTATTTTGCCCCTACAGGTCGCAAATCGCGGGCTTCAACCAATAACCAATAACCCATAACCATTATGAGTCGCAAAAAAATCCTGCTCACCATGCTGTGGGGGCTTTTGGCCCTCACTGTTCGGGCGCAGTGTCCGGATTTTATGGATTTGTCCAGTGACCAGGTGATGGGAACCTATGGTCACATCAATGATTCTCTGATGGTTGCCGGCATCGCGCCGGGACATCACACTCTCATCACGCAGCAGGGGACGGACTCGTGGACAGGCGGACAGCTACCGTTGCTCCCGGACGGGGAAAACGCCGTGATCAGATTAGGGTGCGAGCAGGCAGGAGGCGAGACGGAGTCGCTGTTCTACACTTTCACGGTGGACCCTGAAGAGCCAATCTTGCTCCTGCAATATGCAGTTGTCTTGGAGGATCCCGGACATGAACCTATCATGCAGCCGCGTTTCCTCATACGCATGCTTGACACCAATGGTGATCTTTTGAACGACTGCATGGAATACGATGTGGTATCGTCAAGCGATGTTCCCGGCTTCCAACTGTATGAATATGAGGGTGTGCATATTATGTGGCGGCCATGGACCACCAACGGCTTCGATTTGTCGGCATACGCGGGGCAGACCGTAAAGCTGCAACTCTCCACGTATGACTGCGGCTATCAAGCCCACTTCGGATACGCCTATTTCACCGCAAGGTGTATCAGCAACAAGCTCTCTTTTTCTGGCTGCGACGGCACACAGGTAACACTCAGTGCGCCTCAGGGATTCGAAAGCTACCTTTGGAACAACGGCAGTACATCTACTTCCACGACTTGCATTGTGCAGGGAGATACCGTCATCACTTGCGTGGCCAATACTGTCACTGGATGCCAGCTTACTTTTTCCGGAACCATTGTCAGTCAGAACGTTCCCACACAGGACCAGGATTTTTATGATACTATTTGCCAAGGAGACACCTACCACAATTATGGCTTTGATTTGCCTCCACAAATAACGCAGGGTGATCAGGTCATCCATAATGTTTACTATGACATTTTCAATTGTGAAGAAGGGGCCACTTCCACTTTGTATCTGCACGTCGAACAACGTTTCTATCACATTTATGATGCGGCTTGTGAGGGCGACGACTACAACGACTACGGGTTTCAGTTCAGCCAGCTTCCTGAAGGGATGATAGTGGACTCCATTACGGTGCCAAGGCCCATCGGCTGCGACTCTACAACGGTGTTACACCTCACGGTCAACGCTTCGTTCACGCTTCCCAATATCATCAGCGGCCCCACGACAGTGTGCAGCAGGTCAATAGAACATTACTCCCTGCCCAATTCCGAAGGGTTGACTTCTTTTGAATGGAATGTGCCTTCGGGGGTTAGCATTGTAAACGGGCAGGGCACGAACACGGTTATGGTACTTTTCACACAGAATGCACCGGCCACTTCTACCATCACGCTGACTGGTGCCAATGGTTGTGGAAATGGTTCTATTCCATTAGAGGTCAATATTTTACCAGCCTATTATGACTACTATTTCGATACGGTTTGTGTTGGCACTGACTATTCGCAGCATGGATTCCAGTTGGGCGTTCAGGACAGTTTGGGATTCTCCATTTTCAATCACTACGACACCACAGCCAACGGATGTGACAGCATTACAACATTGCAACTGATTGTTGCCGAAATACCGGAAATCACCGCTTTGTCCGACCCTCCTGTTCTTTGCGTAGGTCAAGAGACCGAGTTGCATGCTGTGGGAGCCCAAGCATCGGTTACGTTGTCTTATGAAAGTCAAAATGTTGCGGTTGGGGATATTTTGTGTACCGACAGCACCTGCGTGCATCCCGCAGACTGGCCATGCGGCAAGATTGCTTGGGGTGTCGTGTTCTATGTGGATAATACAGGCCAGCATGGTTGGGCGGTCAACTTGCACAATGAGGCGGCCACCTACCGATGGGCCACGGTTTTTGAAGATATCGCCTCTCTGCCGAACTATTATGGCTCTGCTTTTTTGGCTCTTGGGGATATGGATGGACTCCAGAATACGGCAACCATCAGAGCTCTTGGTAACGAAATGCAGTATCCTGCGGCCTACGCAGTGGATTTTAACAACGGATGGTATCTGCCCGCATCAGCGCAACTCTATTATTTGTATGCCACTCTTGGCATGGTGAACAATACCTTGCAAATCATAGGAGTAGATACTTTTCCTATGGATTCGGGCTGGGATTATTGGTCTTCAACAGAAGATACCGGTTTTACAGTTTGGTGTTTGACTAATAATTATACGTTAAGATCGATTGAGAAAGGTGTACAGAAGTTTGTGCGGGCTGTCCGTAACTTTTAGTTTGATTGAAGGATGAAGAGAAGACTTGTCATATATATGCTGATGCAAATGGCCCTGTTATTTGGCTTTGGGCAGGCTTACCATGTGGGCGATCTTTACGTCGCTCCCGATGGTTCGCAAGGTGTTGTCTTCTTCGTGCATGCGGACGGCGGCGGTTGGGCGGTGGCACTTCAAGATGAAGATAACATACTTCCATGGTCCACCACAGCAGTTGACGTACCTGCATTGACCAACTATGGGGCTCCTTTTGCGCAAGCTCCTGTAGCGGACACATCCGGATATGCGAACACGCAGACTATACGTAATTATTTGGGGGCGAGCAATAATTACGCTGCTGGAGCTGTGGATTTCGACCATGGATGGTATGTGCCTGCAATGGCTCAACTCTGTCTGATTTATGCACAGTTACCACTGATTCAAGCTGCGTTAATTTTGGTTGGAGGAACCCCTCTCGATATCTCCTATGATCCATATAATACTAGTGGACAAAATTCTGCATACTGGAGCAGTACTGAAGCCAATAGCGAATATGCATGGTTTATGATTTTTTATGATGATACAAATCTGTCCAGTTCCTATTCAGACCACACTGGAACGCCTATGAAAACCCCAAAAAATCAAAGTAACTATCGGGTGCGCGCCGTATGCAGTTTCCCGCCAAGGGAGAATGTTTACGATTCCACACTGACCTACCTTTGGAACACGGGGAGCATCGAACCGCATTTTCACGATGTGCCGTTGCAGAACACGACTTACATTGTGACAGTGAGCAACTCATACGGCTGCACGAATAGCGCTTCCGCCAATGTGATGGTCATCGACAACAACCCGCAGACATTTTACGATACGGTATGTCAAGGTTCAACGTATAACAACCACGGTTTTACGTTAAACGCGCAGGAGACGGCGGAAGTGGGGGAGATTGTCCGCACGCAAACGCTTGCCCCCGCTGGCTGCGAGAGCGAAATCACGCTCTTCCTCACGGTGTTGCCGCACGATACGGTCTATATAGAGCAGACCACCGACCAATCCTTTGTATGGAACGGTGTAGTGTACAACGAATCCGGAACTTACGCGCAATATTTCAACAATCAGGCGGGATGCGACAGTACGGTTTTCCTGACCCTTACCATCGAAGGTGGTATAGGTCCTGGTCCGGGTCCCGATTCCATATTTGTCGGTGAAGGCGACAGCCTGATTCTATACCTTCCCAATACCATCTCAGCCTCGCACAATGACGGTCTCAACGATTATTTTTACCTCCCGGAAAAGTATCTCTCTCTGATCACCGACTTCGAAATCACCGTTTATAATCGTTGGGGAACTGTCGTTTATCATTCCACCGACAAACATTTCAGATGGAACGGAGCAATCAACGGTGAAATCTACTATGGTGTCGTGTATAACTACATCATTCGTTTTCACGATATCATAGAGCGACCCTATTATTTGAAAGGAAGTATTACTGTTTTGTGATAACATTTTGATTATGAGTTTGATAAAGCAACAACACCCCAACGAGATCCTCTTCACCTTCCTCCGCGAACTGATCCCCAACAACAACCGCGAATGGTTCAAGGCGCATCGAGAGCTGTACGATGCGGCGTGGGCGCAGTTCAACGTGCTGGTGGAGAACGTGATTGCGGCGATAGGGGAGTTTGACGAATCCATCGCCGGACTCACCCCGAAAGACTGCACCTACCGCATCTACCGCGACATCCGTTTTTCGCCCGACAAAACGCCCTACAAAGGACATCTCGGCGCGTACATGAACCAGTACGGCAAGAAGGCCTACTGGGGCGGCTACTACATCCAGATCGAGCCTGAGCAGGTGATGCTGGCGAGCGGCGTGTGGTGGCTTCCCACGAAGGAAATGCAGCAGCTGCGAAGTGCTGTTGCTGAACAAATGTCCGATTTCGTGAGGCTTGTGGAAGAACCCGAGCTCAAGAAGTTGGTGCCCACCATTGGGCAGGAACACTACAAACGGATACCCAACGGTCTGCCGAAGAACTCCCCGCACCCCGAATACCTCACCTGCAAAGACTACGCCATGTCGTGCATGCTGAAGCCCAAGGACCTCTGCCGCGACGACTACGCGAAGCACATCGCGCACGTCTTCCGCGTGATGAAGCCGGTCAACGACTTCCCCGGCGAGAACATCCTCATCAACATGGAGGAGATGGAGACGATGAAAAACGTAGTGAAGTTTGTCTGATCGATTTAAGCCTGTAAACCTGTAAGTCTGTAAACCTGTAAGCAATAATTTAGTATTTTTGCCGCCGTAATTTTCGAAAAAAATGTCACAGTATTTATCCACGGATGTCACGAAGGTGACGACGAACACTTTGATGAAGATGCGCCAGCAGGGCGAGCGCATCGCCATGTTGACCGCATAC
>JAEEIG010000123.1 GCA_016281255.1 Bacteroidales bacterium | reverse complement strand
ACCCTTCAGAGACTTGGGCGTTTTTTTCTCTTTCTTCTCGTCGTCATCCAATTGGATAGCGCTGTAGCCGTCCGTCTCGACGGTTTTGACTTGCGTGACCGCGCAAGGACCAGCCTCTAATACCGTGCACGGCACAACCTTGCCGGAGGCATCGTAGATGCTAGTCATCCCAATTTTTTTTCCTATTAATCCTGACATTTTGGTTAAATTTATAAAATTAATTGTCTTTTTCCGCCTGTTTCGACACTTTGTTTCAATATTCAACCAATTGAAAACCAATTGATTAAACACCGAAAACCAGTTTTTCTAACAAGCGTGCAAATATACACTTTTTATTTACACTCAGCCACTTACGTGAAAAAAGTTTTCAACAATATTAATACTGATACTCGTCCACGCAGGTGACGGGGAGGTCAACGATGTCTTCAAAATTCATCGTGCTTTCCCAAGTCACTTTGACAGGACACTTCTTATTATCATAGACATAACTGTAGTTCGTGGCGCTTGTGTTACTGCCTGCCGTAAGTTCCTCGCGAACGACATTGTTTGCCGAAAAGGTCTCATCCAAATACAAATGATAGAAAAGGCCCTTGAGGGGGTTGATCTTGTCGTCATACGTCCATTTGTAGGAGTAGTTGTACTCACCGCTCATGTTCAGTTCCGTGACATTGTTGCCCGTCCATGTGAGGGTTATGCGAGCAGTGCCTTTCGTCTGAGACTTTTCCAGCACCTTGTTGGCAGCGTCCTCAGGGATGAAGAACTTCAACGGGTTGAAGCGACGCGAGGCCAGAGACTTATTAGCATTAACGGTCACATTAATGGCCGTCACCGTTTTGCCCTTGTGTTCCAACTCGTATTTCTCCACCAGCTTACCAGCGGGGTTGAAGAATTGAATGTCCTGGATCAAATTGTTGTCGTAATTGAACTTGGCCGTGGCGTCTCCGTAATTGATCTCGACAACACGGTTGTCTTTGTCATAACGGAAGATCGTGGTGGTGCGATTATCGCTGGCATCGTAATAGTCGATGTAGCTGAGCAACTTGCCGTTCCAGGTCCAGACTTCGCGCTCGGTGCGGGAAATCTCCGTACCCGTGAGGGTCTTGTACGTTTGGGTGTGTTTGATTTCAGAGATTTTCTGTTTGGGCGCGTACTGTCCCTCTTTCTCACATGCGGTGAACGCCATGGCGAACGCCACGACCGCCATCATCATAACAAATGTCTTTTTCATACTTTTTTGATTTTATAATTATTTGATTTTTAGTTCATTACAAGAAACTCCTGTTTTTAAAATCCGGGCTGCGAAAATACACTTTTTTTTTTCGAGGATATCAAAAAAAGATTATCTTTGCCGCTCTGTTACATATATTTATTAATGTCAAGTATGCCCTGTTACCAAACCGATCATATCCGCCGGACAAAGCTGCCGCCCGTCTGCTTGTTATGTCTGTCCTTTGCCTTTCTGTTAGCCACGCCTCTCCGGGCGCAGATCGACAACCTTTTCTGGTTTGCCGCGCCGGAGATCTCCCAGAACCACGCGCACAACCCCATCACCTTCTGTTTCACCTCGTTCAGCACACCCGCCACCGTGACCATCTCGCAGCCGGCCAACCCTGGCTTCACGCCCGTCACCGTCAACCTCAACCCCTATAGCTACTACGCCTTGGATGTCACCAGTCAGGAGACCACCGTGCAGACGGCTCCGGTGAACACCGTGTGCAACCACGGCTTCAAGATTGTCTCCACCGCCAACATCACCACCTACTACCAGTTGGGTGCCAACAACAGCGAGATCTACACCCTCAAGGGCCGCAACGGCTTGGGCACCGACTTCATCGTGCCGATGCAGAACCTGCTGGTGGACGGTCCTCCGTCGGACCCGCGCAACAGCATCGAAATCGTGGCGACGGAGAACAACACCACCGTCACCATCATCCCTTCGCAGCCGCTCACGGGTGGCATCGCGGCCGGCACGCCCATCACCATCGTCCTGAACGCCGGCCAGTCGTACTGCATCAAATCCGCCGACCAGTCGGCCGCCGGCCACCTCACCAACACCCGCATCACCTCCGACAAGCCCATCGCCGTGAACTCCACCGACGACTCCGTGGCCAGCAACCAGTTCAGCGGCTACTCCGGGCAGGACCTCGTGGGCGAGCAGATCGTCCCCAACGAATATGCCGGCGACTTCTTCATCGCCATGTACAACAACCGGCAGTTCGAGAACCTCTGCATCATCCCCACACAAGACACCACCCGTGTCTATATCAATGGCAGCACCACTCCCGCCGCCACACTCAACGTGGGGCAGAGTTTCACCTATATGCCCAGCAACTCGCCCACCATCGCCACGATGGTCACCTCCGACAAGCCCATCCATGTGTTCCAGCTGACGGGATCCGACGGCGAGGCCGGCGGCACGCAACTGCCGGCATTAGGTTGCACCGGCTCCCAAGAGGTGGTATATGCACGTCCCTCCTACTCCACCCACCTTCGGCTCTCCATCGTGGTGCCCACCGCCTACGTCAACGGCTTCACCATGACCGTGGGCAACAACAACGTCCCTGTGACCGCCAACGACTTCACCATCTTGCCTTACAACCCGGCTTGGTCGTATTGCTACAAGGATTTCGCCAACTCGGTGCCCACCCAGACGGTGATGATCCTGCAGAATTCCATGGGACCGTTCCATTTGGGCATTTTGGACTACTACTCCGGCATGTCCTCCTCGCTGGGTTACTTCAGCGACTACAGCAGTGTGGGCCGCATTGACGTTTTCATGCGCGACCTCTACTGTCTGCACGACACTGTGAGGTTCAACTATATCACGGAAAACATCGACACCGTGCACCTCATCACCCCTTCGGGCGACACCCTGACGCAGGAGCCCTACGTCATCGGCGACCTCACTTTGGCCGACACGGGCAAATACTACCTGCTGGCGCACAGCTCCATCGGCTGTGAGGACACGTGGCTGCTGGACAGCATCAACATCCAGTTAGTGAACTCTTACAAGCCGGACTTGGGCCCCGACCGATTCCTCTGTACCGGCGAGATTGCCGTGCTGCAGGCCAACTATGCCGCCGACGGTGCGCAATACTACTGGAGCACGGGCGACACGGGCGACTCCATCGAGGTGATCACCTCCGGCGAGTACGTGCTTCAGGTGTCGTTGGAGAATGACGCGTCGCTGACCTGCGAGAGTTCCGACACCGTGCTGGTCACCTTCTACCCGCTGCCCATAGCCGACTTGGAGGCCGATGTGCTCTCGGGGTGCACCCCGTTGCACGTCCATTTCACCGACATCTCCTCGCCCGGCACGGACGGGCTGACCACCGAATGGTTCGTTTACGACCGGGACGGCCTTCTGGTGGACTACTCCAGCGAGGACAACCCCGTGTTCGACTTCAACGACGCGGGAACCTTCTCCGTCAAGCTGGTCATCACCACCGAAGAGGGCTGCAAGGACTCCGTCATGAAGTGGAATTACATCAGCACCTCCCCGCAACCCAGCCTCGATTTCATCGCCACGCCGGATATATCCATGATGAGCGAGAACAACGGCGCCGTGGATTTCACCGCCTATCTTTCCGAAAATGTGATGGACATTGCCTCCAACCACCTGACTTGGGACTTCGGCGACGGCGAGACCACCGGGGGAGAGGTCAACACGTCGCACATATATTCTTCATGGGGCGATTATGTGGTCACTTTGACGCTTCTCACCGACGGCGGATGCGGTGACTCGGTGAGCCACATCGTGGTGATCGAAGACGATTTGATCTTCCCGAACGTGATCACGCCCAACGGCGACGGCGTGAACGACGTGTGGGCGATCGAGAACCTCAACACCGACATCAATCCGGAGGACCCGGACGGATACCGCCACAACGAGCTGCGTATCAGCGACCGCTGGGGCAAGGTGGTCTATCACGTGAAGAATTACGACACCTGGGCCAAAGACGGGCAGATTCACGAGGGGATCAACGTCTTCTCCGGCGAAAATCTCTCCGACGGGGTCTATTATTACACCTTCACCTACAAAGGCAAGGCGAAGACCACGGAGTGGCACGGGTCGATTACGATTGTGCGGTAGCTCTGGGGTAACTCTACACTAACTCTACACTAACTCTACACTAACTCTACACTAACTCTACACTAACTCTACACTGAGTTTCAGGTTTCAGGTTTCAGGTTTCAGGTTTCACCAACATCACCGGATTGTTCGCGCAATAAACATACGGACTCAGCGAAGGATATTTCGCAGCCATCGGGTCCACGCTCAGCCAGATACTCAAATCCGAGCTGTAATATCGTGAGCCAAAGTAGCTCAGGCCAGTTTCGGGGTCGCGTTCTTTGGCGGAGAAGGTGAAAGACCAGTGAGTGGTGATTAGTAAATAGTGAATAGTGATTTGTGGTGTGAGAAAAACGGAAGTGCTTCCCTTGATTCCGAACGGCAGACTTTCCCCGTAAGGGGATGGAGCCCGGTAGGACAGCGCGACCTCGCAGTAGGCATGTCCCGCCGGGACAGAAGCCCGGTAGGAAACGGATGCGGTGAGGGTTTCCCGGAGCCCCTTCAGGGGCTGGACACATCTCCGCGGATCGCGCGAATCAAACGGGTTTCCGCGGAGGGGGTCTGCGGAAACGTGACAGTCGGGGCTATTTGGTCGGCGGCGGTTCATCGGCGGTTTTTTGACGGGGCGAAGATACGAAATAATTGGATCGCGTATGGATCTTCCATCATTAGTGTTTGTGAAATGCTCCTCTTAGCCCATATAAGTCCGATAGATATTTATAGCGCAGGCAATAACCATCATACCACCCGACTGT
>JAEEIG010000122.1 GCA_016281255.1 Bacteroidales bacterium | reverse complement strand
TTATCGTGCAAACTTGCAGGTCGTCACAACACTATCCCCTTCCGTCACAGAATTCGAAAAGTATTGAAAATGAAGTTTGTCATTTTTTTCCGCTTGCAAAAGTACACAAAATCTAGCATTGCCGCTTTTTAGTTGCCATCATCATTCCATTGGTGACAACCTCCACCCATTGTCCCCGTGATAGATCATCTGGCGGGTCATGCCGCCGTCGATGCAGATGTTCTCGCCGGTGATGAAGCCCGTCTTGTCGGAACAGAGGAACAGTACCATGTTGGCGATGTCGAGAGGATTGCCGACACGTCCTGCAGGGTGTTGCAGGGCATCGGGACCTTCATAGACCGTATAGTGAGTGTCCATCCAGCCTGGGGATATGGAATTGACGCGCACCTTTCCTGCAAAGCTGACGGCTAGGGCGTGGGTCAGCGCGGCGATGCCCCCTTTGGCGGCGGTATAGCTCTCCGTCTGCGGCTGGCTCATACGGTCGCGCGACGAGGAGATGTTCACTACGGCGGCACCCTCCGCAAAGTGCGGGGCAAAGAGCTTGGCAAGATAGAAAGGAGCCGTCACGCCCACGCTCATGGCGTACTGGAATTCCTCATAGCTGCATGTGTCGATGCCCTTCATCAGCGGCAGCGCGTTGTTGATGAGAAAGTCCACATGGCCGTGCTCCGCAACGACCGTCCGTGCGAAACGTTCCAGCACTTCTTTGTCGGAAATGTCCCCGACGAAGTAATCGCCCTCCCGCTTGTCAATGATGCAGACCTTTGCTCCCGCCTTCCTAAATTCTTCCGCAATGCAGCGGCCAATGCCTTGTGCACCGCCCGTCACGACGGCGACCTTATCCTTGAAAAAGTTCATAGCCTTTAATTCAATTTTTTTGGCAAAAGTACTCATTTTTTTTGTAAACGGTGAAAACAAAAAACGCCACAAAGGTCACGAAGCCTCGAAAGCTTCCGGATGCTCCACCTCACGATAATCTTTCGTCTGTTCTAAACGGATATTCATTCTTTTCAATACGGTTTGTCGTCCAGCGGCCGAGCACAGCCCCAACTCTGGGCGAAGTCTTCAAAACTCTTGTTCACTTTCTTCATGAATAGCAGGCTCACCATCTTGCGCAGCAGCCAGGGATATTGTTCCGGGCCGGTGAACCGTTTGGCTTCGGGGGTGTTGAAAGTGCCTTTCTGCGCATACACACGGCCCATCTTCAGGAAAGGGGTCACCATTTTGGCTCGCTCTTCACCTTCGACGGTGCGGATGCGGAAACTGCCGCCGCGAACCATCGTTCCGCCATAACTACATCCTAACTGCGCAGGCAATCCTTGCAGAAAATGCTCGCCCAAGCGGAATTCATTCCCCTCGTCCATGCCTCCATGAAGCAGGAAGGAGAGTTCGCCCGGGGTCTGACGCTCTTTTGGCAACGTCTCTATGAATTCCAACAGCAGGCCAGGAACACATTCCACATAGAGCGGAAGGGCGATAAGGGTGCGCGGGTGGGTGAGAAAAGCCTCACGCGCCGCATCCCATTCAGTTCGGCTGGAGATGTTGTGTAGTTCCCAAGTGGCGCCAACCTCTCCCAGACCTTTGGCAAAAGAGTGGATGATTTTGTCCGTGTTGCTGAATTTCGCCGTGCGCGGACTGCCGTTAATGATCACCAAATGTTCGATTGGACCGGACATAACGGGAAGAGCTTCTTTATAGGCGCAGGCAGAACCCTGTGTTCCATCAAGGGCAATCGCGCCCAAAGAGTGACCGGCAATGTTGGCGGCTGTGCGCTTGCACCAATCCTCCATCATCTCCTGAGAGGCTTCGCCTTTGTAGAGAAGTCCGATGTTCAGCGGGTGGTAGCGCAACTCGTGCCGCATCCAGCCGTCACGAAAGCCGATATACATGTTCAGCAAGGGCATGATGCGGTCCATCACCCGTTTGCCTTTGTAGTCCAAGAAGCCGAAATGCGTGTCGGAAACCAGCCAAAGATTGTCGGCCTTGACCAGTTTCTTCAGAATGTTCTCGTAATCGTCCTTGATGGCGCAGATGCCCGGCGTTTTGAGCCAGCACTGGTTGCAGCCCATGCAATGCGCGATTTTCATCTCCGAGGTGTCGATGATTTCCGCCTCTTGGTCTTTGATTAGCGTGCGAATCTGTTCGGATGCCGCTTCAAGTCCTATGGTGTTTAATACTATTGTCATGCCGCTTTATCTAAAAAGGCTGCAAAAGTACACTTTTTTTCGCCATGCTGTACATAACAAAACTGCCACAAAGGCGCGAATGCCCTTACAGCGGTCAGTCGTTATTGTCCACACATGGTTTGATACAATCCCGGAACAAAAGAAGTTGCCACGATCTGTGCAGCCGTTGCCAAATCAATCAACGCGTGGCCGACCACCAGCAGGAAAGCTATTGAACGTATGGGTAGCCAGAGAGATAAACGTTTCATTGCTCTGTCTCTTGAATTTCACGATAGTCAGAGAGCAGCAAAGACACCCTTTTTATTGGAACAATTCTTCGAGTATCTTATCCATATCAGCCTTGCGGGCAATGATGGCACCGGTCTCGCCGTCAATCAGCAGGACGGTCGGAATGCCAGGAAGGGTATAATCTTTCCATGCCTTGCTGTCTCGTCCGGGCTGATCGTCACATACATTCACCCACGTCATACCTCTTTCTTTGATGAAGGTCTTCCAATAGTCCACATCGGGGTTTTCGGCCACGGAATAAATCTCCAATCCCTTTTCGTGATACTTGGCGTAGATTTCCTTAAGCTTTGGGACAGCTTCCACGCATCCGCTGCACCAAGTCGCCCAAAAATCCAGGAGGACATAGCGGTTGGTCGGATTCTTCACCACCGAACTCAGGCTGACAGGCTTTCCGTTGGCATCCGGATAGGTCATGTCAATGAAATAATTGGGCTTGCTGCCTTCTGGGGCCGGCTCGGTTTTCATACGGTGTTTCAGTTCCTCACGTAATTCGGCAACGTATTGTTTCTCAGCCAACTCGGGCATCAAGCGGTCGAGAATTCCAAGCGCTTCAGCCGATGAATTCCAATGCGCGGCATAATACAATGCCAAGGGACCAGCCGGCGTTGCGTTAATCACCTCTTGTTTAAGCGCATCGGCCGCCTCTTGATTGCCACCATCTTCCAACTCTTCAATCTTCTTGAAGGTATCGTTAGCGGCAGTACCCGTTGCGTTGTTGACTTCCAAATCCTTCTCGTCAGAGGCGTCCACATCGACGACAATCGTTCCCGGCTCCAGAAAGAAATCCTTCAACTGCTGGTCGTCCTGCGAATACAAATACACGTGGGTTGGCGATGAAATACGAGGATGGAACTCAAAGTGTCCATCCTTGACACGGGTCGTCTCGATAATCTTGAAATGGTCGAAGTCGTCCGCTAAGCTGATTTTTGTCCCTTCTTTCAGCCCTTTGATGGCACCCTTCACGGTGCAATACTCGGGTTGATTGTTGCGGCAACCGCTGAGGCCGATTGTCAGTGCCACTGTTGCTAGCATCAGACAGCAAGCCGTGATGATTATAGTTACGTGTTTCATATTAATTTGTTTTTAATAATACTCCCATTTTAGATTGATTTTGAGCGGCAAAAATACGATTATTTCAGAATGCAGACAAAACAAACACTGCCGCAAAGGTCACGGAACCCTTGCGGCGGCAATTCACTCATGTGTGTTTCATTTTCGTTCGCAAAACGTCACATGCACCATATCCCCGAAACTCTTGCCGATCTGTTTGCGGATGTCTTTCCGAATCCCGATGATATGGCAGGGTGTCCCCATTTTCACAATCTGGCCGTCGTATGGCACACCGTCGAAAGTGGCATGAACCGCCAGACGGCCTTTACCGAACATTGCCTTAATATCGTACGGTACCTCCACGTAGGCGGCATCCATGTTTTCGTTTTGCAGGATGACTGTGTCAAATTCCAAAAGTTCTGACATGATTACGAAATTTAAATGTAAAGTGTACTTTACCGTCAGTCTCCGCTGTTCTTCAAACATTTTTTGTACAACTGAAGCAATTCCATCTCGCGCTTTGCAATCCCAAGGCTGGCGGCCATTCTTCGCCAACCTTTGACGGCATCAGTTACCTCTTGTATGATTCTTGATGCCTCTTCTTTGCCTATCATGTATTCTTCAGAGGCTTCCAAGAGGAGATTCAAGTCGGACTTGTTGGTTGAAGAAGTGATGAGGAGGCTTTGGTATTCGTTGGCGGTGGGGTTCATGTCGTAGGCGGGAGAGAGCGTCCAACCGCGAGGAGTGAGCAGGAAGCCGTGGTTGCGGAAATGGTCGTCGGTGTTGCCGATGGCGATGTTGAATGCCACTCGGCGGTAGAGCTGACGCAGGTTGTTCTCCACGTCACAGCAGTTCTGAAGGATGAAATCAACAATGTCGAGATATCCGTTACCTGTTTGGGCATCACTACCGTCCGTCAACCCCAAGAGAGTCATCGCTGAGGCGAAATGGATTCTTCGTCCGTCAGTAGTTCTATCGAAACGCTTGGAGAGCATTGCATGGTATTTTTCACCAGTGGAAAAGACATTCGTCTCTGCCGCATTTACTCCAGCTTTTTTCGCCAGTAGATGGCTCAAGTGCTCCCACAGCGACACATCGTAATCGTCGTTGCGGGACGGAAACTTGGCCACATAAAGGCGACCGTCTGTGTCACGTACACCCGCTTTGGGACGCGCACCGCCCAACGAACTTCCCGGATGAACGAGTTGCTGTATCCATTTCTTTTCGGGCAAGCGGTTCTGCTCCTCGCTTTTCTCAATTTCCATGCTGGCAGCGACCAACGAACGAAGGTCGGTCAGAGGCGGGATGCGCAGATGGCTGTCGCAGTTAATGAACTCGCCATCGGGTGCCGTCTTGAAACGAAAGCCGCCCATGCGCGAAAAGTCATCGATACCCATCAGATAATCGAACGAAGATAGTCTTCTGACAGGTCGCCGCTCTTCGGTAGCTAAAATCTGCTCGCGTCGGTTCAGCAACAGTCGTCCCCAACGGTCGGGCAACGCATCACTAAAACATCCGAAAATGTCGCGTCCGGGTTGGGTGTACTGCTGTCCTGGATAGTTGTTGATATCGGCGCTTAAAAAGAGACTGCCGTACTGCCGAAGCCAATTGTTATCGAACTTGAAGGCATAGCTATCCGAGCCACGAAGCGACTCATAGCCCAACTCGCCCACCAGCATCGGTTCAGCCAGCCAGTCAAAATCTGCATATACATATAATGTCTTCATATTCTTCTAACCTTCTAACCTTTTAACCTTTCTTCGACGCGCGTTCGCGATGTTTCAGTGCAAGGTCCTGCAAAGCGCGTCCGAGCTCATCCTTCTGCGCCAAAAGCAGAATATCATCATCCAATTGTAAAGCATACAACACCCTCAGATAGATACCGATAGCCACCGTGGGCGTGCCTTTCTCGATTCGTGTAACTGTCAGTGGCGAACAAGTGGCCCGTTCAGCCACCTGTGCTATACTGAGATTACGTCTTAAGCGAGCCAGCTTGATTTGCTCGCCTACCGTCTGCATCTTTTGCTCCAACTTTCGGGGCAGTTTGGTGCCCATCGTTGTCTTGCTCATAACACCTTCAATAGTTATTTACGGCTGCAAAAATACGATTTTTTCTTTATTTTATGATAGGTTAATAAAAAAAAGCTCACGTTTACTATCTCGCCCACCAGTCGCCACGTCTTCCCCTGCCTCATTATAGCCCTATCCTATCACCTTCCTGAACACAAACATCTCATCATCCTCGCTCCAGTTGTCGGCTTCTTCGTCGGGAATGGCTGGTCCGTGGTGGTGCTTGTTCCAGAACTCCACAATGTGGAAACCGCAACGGTTGACGTAGAAATGGATGTTCCGCTTCTCGAAATAGGGGGTGATGGTCTCCCAGACCTTAATTTCGGGATGCATCACCTCTACGGCTTTCCATGCTGCCTGCCCGATGCCTTTACTGTGGGTTTCTGGGCTGACGAACAACAGTTCCAGTTCGCCTTCGGCTTTCTCCTTATCAATTCTCAATACCACACCGCCGACTTTTTCGCCATCCAAAAGAATGCGGTAGGCTTCAGCGTCCTCTCCATCGATGGAGTTTTCAATCGTAGTGCGCGCAATGACCTCTTCGCCTTCTTCAGTGCGGGTGTCGCGAAGGCCAAACTCCTGTTGGGCTCCGTAGCGGAACGCCCACTGATTATCGCGAATGAACTGCTCGTGGTCGTCGGGCAGCAAAGGCGCGAGGGTGATATTGGGCTGATTGATTTTCATTCTTTTTCCTCCTTTCTTTCAATGGGTTTGAAACGTTCCTGTATCTTCTGGAAGACAGTGAACAACGCTGGGACGGTAACCAATAAACCGAAGGTGCCGAACAACATGCCGCCCACCACGCAGACACCGATGGTTCTGCTGCCATTGGCACCGGCACCCGTGGCGAACATCAGAGGCAACATGCCGAAAATCATGGTGAGCGAGGTCATCAGGATGGGACGCAGACGCTCCTTTGCGCTCTGCAGGGCGGCATCGCGAATGGAAAGCCCTTTCGACCGGCCCTGCGAGGCATATTCCGTAATCAGAATGGCGGTTTTCGCCAACAGACCTACCAACATGATGAGCCCGATCTGCATGTAAATGTTGTTCTCTACCCCGAAGAGCTTGGCGAACAGCAGACTGCCCGCCAACCCGAAGGGCACCGACAGCATCACCGCCAATGGGATGAAAAGGCTTTCGTACAAAGCCACCATCACTAAATAGACGAACAAGGCGCTGATAATGAAAATGATGACTACGCGGCCCGAGGTGCGGCTCTCCTCGCGGGTGATGCCGCTGAATTCCACACTGTAACCCACCGGCAGCTCCTTTGCCGCCACCTCTTGAATGGCCTTGATTGCGCTGCCCGTACTGCCGCTCCGCGCCACGTTGCCGCTCACATCAATGCAGCGGAACATGTTGAGGCTGTTCAGGGTTTGCGGCATGTACTCTTTCGTAAGTGTGATGAACTGGCTGATAGGCAGCATGTCCCCATCTTCCGAGCGAACGAAAAGCTGGTTGAGCGACTCAGGCCGGATGCGGTCAGACGGACGCAACTGTGTGGTAACCTGATAGACTTTGCCGTACTTGTTAAAGTTGGAGATATAGTCACCGCCAAGGTAGGCGCCCAGTTCGTTGAGCACCGTGGAGGGCGACACGCCCGCTTTCTTGCAGCGCGAAACATCCACATCCACACGATATTGCGGGTAATTGACATCGTAGTTGGAATAGATGTCGCCAATTTCGGGTCGTTGGCTAAGCTTCTCCGTAAAACGGTCGGTGATCTCCTTCAAGGTGCGGACATCCATACCATTTCTATCTTGCACGGAGAACTCGAAACCGCCACCACCGCCGTAACCCTCAATCATACCCGGCTCCATCGCGAAAGATTCCGCCTCGCGCTCCTCAGCCAGTAGCGCGTTGATTTGCTCCATCACGCCCGTGGAGGAGTTCTCGTAGCCTTTGCGCTGCTTCCAAGGCTTCAGCTGCGTATAGACGAAGGCTCCGTTGCTGCCTGCTCCGACGCCCACCACGCCGCCTACCGCTTCAACAGCAGGCAGTTTCTGGATTTGGCCACTGACGCGGTTCATCACCTCGCGAGTCTTCTCCATCGTGTAGCCCGACGGTGTGTTGATTTCCACGAAAATATTGCCCATATCTTCGTTGGGAACAAAGCCCGTGGGGACCACCTTGAAGAGCACCACCATCAGCGCAATGGCGGCGGCCACGCTGGCGGCCACCACCCATTTGCGATTGAGCAGCCGATGCACCATGTCGGTGTAATGTTTCATAAGTGTGGAGAATGTTACATCGTATGCATTTTTGATTCGATTTGAAACCGCCTTTGTAGGGGCGAATAATGATTCGCCCGTATCGGAATCGGACACCGGTTTCAAAATCAACGCGCACAACGCCGGTGCCAACGTCAACGCATTGAGGAACGAAATCCCCACCGCCACCGCCATCGTCAGACCGAACTGCTTGAAGAAGATGCCCGTGGTGCCGCCCATGAACGACACAGGAATGAAGATGACCATAAACACCAAGGTTGTGGTGAACAACGTGACCGAAAGGCCGCTCATGGCATCCTCTGTGGCTTTGCGGGCCGAGGTTGTAGAGACGCAAAATTTTGCGTCTCTACCTTGCCGCGCTTTCACCGCTTCCACCACTACAATGGAATCGTCCACCACCGTTCCAATAACCAATACCAACGCGAAGAGCGTCAGCAGGTTGACCGAAAACCCCGCCACCTTCATAAAGGCGAAGGTGCCGATGAGCGACACGATGATACTGATAGCGGGAATCAGAGTGGCGCGAAAGTCCTGCAGGAAGAAGAAGACCACCACCAGTACTAGCAGAATGGCGATGATGAGTGTGACCACCACCTCGCGGATAGAGGCGAAGAGGA
>JAEEIG010000012.1 GCA_016281255.1 Bacteroidales bacterium | reverse complement strand
GCCATCATGGTGACGGTTTTCTTCGTGATCTTCTTGTTGGCCAAGATGTTGCAGATGCTGACGGAACCGCAACCCTTCAAGTGGTTCTACGACCATTTCAGTCTGTTCGTCTTGCCGCTGCTGGCACTCTTCTGGACGGGGTTGACCCGCCGTTTGATGGACTACGGCCTGACGGAGTCGCGCTACTACTTGATACTGCTCGGAGGTTTGATGACCTTGATTGTCATCGTGTTCCTGTTCCGCAACCGGCACGGCTATTTCGCGTTGGCGGCAGGGGCGTTGTGTGTGGTGTTGCTGACGGTGTTGTTGCCGCCGCTCCGTGGCGAGAAGGTGGCGATGAGGTCGCAGTTACACCGTGTCCGCACCCTCGCGCAGCAGCTCGACCACCTGAACGACGACGGCACGCTGCGATTGCCCGATCCAGACCCTGCCGACACCTTGCGTATGGTGGAGCATCGAAGGTTGTATCAGTCGTTGGACTATATCGGAGATCATGATACCATTATGATGAAGCAGGAACTCGGCCTTGCGAAATCGGGGGAATATTTGGAATCGTTGTCGTGGAGTACCAGCCATTATGCTTCGGCGTGGTCGGAAGAATTCGCCCGGGAAGAGATTGTGAAAGAGGAAATAATGGATTACGCATGTCTTTATTACAATAATGAAAAGCCCATTGATATAAATGGATTCAGTCGTGTGTATGCAGATGTCGGAGGTTGGTATAGACCTGATCCAAAGGACAGTGTGGAAGTACCCTTGGTGTGTGTTAGCGACCACATCAAGATTTCAATGGACAAAGTGTTGGATGAGCAGTTCCGCAAATACGGTTTTACGGGCAAAGAGCCGTCAAAAGATTGGTTGAAGGATCATAAGAACGAGATGCTGGTCTATCGCACGGACAGTCTGTTGGTGGTATTTGAGCAAATGACATTGTGTCGCAAGGACGATTCCGGTCGCAACAAATGGTATGTGGATAAGGCGGATCTGTGTTTTGTGATGGAGAAGTGACGGGTGTTCTTTTTTTTCGTATTTTTGCGCTTTCAAAATCTGATACTTTGGAAGAGCAGGATATACAGAAAATGCAGGCTGCGTTGAAGGACGCGAAGACGATAGCCATTGTGTTCCATTTCAATCCCGATGGGGATGCCATGGGCAGTGCCCTGGCCCTTTACCACTATTTTAAGGACGACGGTTACGAGGTCTCCGTGATTTCGCCGAACCCGTTCCCGGGTTTCCTCAAATGGATGCCCAGCGCGGAGGACATCATAGTGGCGCAGGAAAACCTTACCGAGGCCCGCAAGCGTATCAAGGCGGCGGACATCCTCTTTGTGGTCGATATGAACGCCCCGCATCGCGCTGGTCAGGACCTTCAAAACGCCATCAGTAAGTTCCCGGGCTTCCGGGTGCTCATCGACCATCACGTGCAGCCCGACATTACGTGCGACGTGATGTATTCCACCCATTTGACGACCTCCGCCTCCGAGCTGGTCTATAATTTTCTCTATAAGTACCTCACTCCCGGCAGAACACCTTCGAAGGAGATTGCCGAGTGCCTATATGTGGGTATCATCACCGATACAGGCTCGATGTCCTACACTTGCGATTTTCCCGATTCCTACACGGTGTTGCGCAAGCTGATCGAGGCGGGCGTGAACGGCGAGGATGTGCACCGCAGAGTCTATGACAACTACACGGAAAGCCGTATGAAGCTGTTGGGGCTTGCCCTTTCGCAGCGGCTGAAGGTGATTCCTGAACTCGGGGTGTCATATATGTACTTGACTAAGAAAGATTTGACAGACAATGGATTCCAAATTGGTGATACCGAAGGGTTTGTGAATTATGGACTGTCGTTGGCGACGGTGCATTACACCGCCTTTTTCACCGAGCGCGACAACCGCATCCGAGTCTCTTTCCGATCCAAAGGCATCGTGGATGTGAACTTGTTCGCCCGCAAGTATTTCGAGGGTGGCGGGCATGCCAATGCGGCGGGTGCCTTCTATCATGGCACGATGGAGGAGGCGATTGCCCATTTCGAGAAAGCCATTCGTGAGAACGCGGAATCTCAACAATAACTATGCGTAAATACCTCATTGTCATTACGATAGTCTTGGTTTTGTTCTCCTTGGCAGCCTGTGGCGACCAGAAGGCGACAGGCAGTGTTGTCACTTCTTCCGAGGAGGTGAAGGAGGACAAGGATGCGCCTTACGTGGAGGGTAACAAGAACATCATGCGACGCGAGAACGAGGAGATGCAGATGTTCATCCGGCGTTATGGCTGGACGATGCAACGCACACCCACGGGACTTTACGTTGAGGTGTTGGAATCAGGAGACGGCGAGCTTTTCAAAGAGAACGATCGTGTAGCGATGGCCTATAAAACATTTCTGCTTTCCGGCGAGCAGATTTACAGCTCCGACAGCAGCGGTGTGAAGGTCTTCATGGTGAACCGTTCCGAGGAGATCGATGCGTTGCACGAGGCGGCGCAAATGTTGCGGCCCGGAGCCAAAGCGCGGTTGGTGATTCCGTCGTATTTGGCCTACGGTGTGGCAGGTGACGGTGACCGAATTCAGGGTCTGCAACCTATTGTGATGGAAGTCAGAGTGTTGGAAAAAGATGAGAAATTACCGGAAAACTATATACCTAAACCCTACAGTGTGTCGAAATGATGAAGAATAATCGTTGGATATGGATTTTTGTCGCGGTGATATTGTGCTTGACGGCCGTTTCCTGTCGGAAATATAAAGGTTTCAAGCGGCATTCGGGAGTCTATTATCAGTTCCATGAGTTGAATGAGGGCGACGAGCAACCGAAAACGGGTGATTTTGTCGTGGTCAACATGGCGCTCCGTGTCGGGGACTCGGTGTTGTCGCCGATGACCCAGAACAACATGCTGATGGATGATCTGTACAAAGGAGACATCTACACTGCTTTGCGGATGATGCATCTTGGCGACAGCGCGACTTTCATCTTTGACGGGCGCAAGTTTTACGAGGAATTTTTGGGAATGGGAGAGTATCCATACGGCAAAAAGCCGATTTATGTCGATGTTAAGTTGCTGAGAATCATGTCGAAGCAGAATTTAGAACGCGCAGAGGAACTTTATGAGGCGCGTAAGGAGCAGATTCGGCATTTAGAGGATTCCTTGATCAATAATTATGTGGACAAGAATCATATAACCAACAAGATAGCTGGTGTTTATTGCGAATATGCCAATGTTGGAAACGGGGAAAAACCGGTACAAGGGCAGTCTGTGGAAATATTATATCGCGCCTGGAAATTGGACAACACGATGTTTGACCAGTGTGTTGATCCTGCAAACCCGCGCGTTTTCGAATTGGGTATGGGGCAGGTGGCCCGCGGGCTGGATATCATGGTGAGCGAGATGCGCGAAGGGGACAAAATGACGATGGTGTTTCCATCCTCTCTTGCTTTTGGAGACAAGGGCAGTCTTGAGTTCGATCTCCCGCCCTATACGCCAGTGGTATATGAGGTGGAGCTATTGCGGGTTCATCCGCTGGAGAATCAATGATAAAACAGTGTTAATCAAATAGATAAAGATTTAAAATTGAAAAAAATGAAGAAAAATGTAACAAAATTGGCCTTGGTAGGCCTGGCTATCGCTACCGTTTTCGCCTTTGGCGCATGCAGCAAATACAAAGGCTTCAAAAAGGATAAATCCGGTATTTACTATCAATTTTACGGTGACATTCACGACACCGCCGACCAACCTGTGACGGGTGACTATGTTGGCTTCTTGATGTCGCTTCGCGCTGGTGATTCGACCATTATCCCGATGATGCTGCAAGAAATGGTGATGGATTCTCTCTATCAGGGTGATATTTATCAGGCTTTGCGAATGATGCATGTCAATGACAGTGCCACGTTCATCTTGGACGGCAACCAGTTCTACAAAGAGATGATGAAACAGGATTATGAATTCGGCGAAGAACCGCTCTATTTGGATGTGAAATTGTTGGGTTTGATCAAAAAAGTGGATTTTGAAAAGCTCAAAGCTGAATATGAGGCACAATTGGACGAGAGAAGAGTGCAGGAGGTGGCCGAAATCGACAAATATCTCAAAGAGAATCCCGGTATGAAGCAGCTGGAGACGGGTGTGTATTTGAAGACGGTCAAGAAGGGCAACGGCGAAAAGGTGGAACCCTTGAAGAACGTGAAAGTCCACTACACGGGTCGTTTCACCGACGGCACTGTGTTCGACAGCTCAGAACAACACGGCAAACCTTTCGAATTCACCGTGGGTGCCGGTCAGGTGATCCCGGGTTGGGACGCTACCGTGTCGGGCATGCAAGTGGGCGAAAAAGTCACTGTGCTCATCCCTTCTGATCTGGCATACGGTGACGGCTCCATGACCCGCGGAGCTATTCCTCCATATTCTCCGCTGGTGTTTGACATCGAGTTGCTTGAGATTGTGAAATAATGATGTAAGACTTGAGACTTGAGATTAAGATTTGAGACATAAGACTTTTATAACTATAGTCTTACGTCTTAAATCTCTCGTCTCTCTACGGAATATTCAAACGCTGACGATAGCGGTGGTAATTATCGAAAAACTATAAAAATGTACGCATTACGCATTGCGCAGGCATTGAATCTCACGGAAGAGCAGGTGCAGAACACCTTGAATCTTTTGGAGACGGGTGCCACGATTCCTTTTATTTCCCGCTACCGTAAGGAAGCGACCGGCTCGTTGGATGAGGTGCAGATTGGCAATATTAAAGATTTGTATGCCAAATGGTTGGAACTTGACAAGCGTCGTGCTGCCATCTTGGATTCCATCAGCGAGCAAGGTAAGCTGACGCCTGAATTGCGCGAGAAGATTGAGCAGGCGGAGACGATGAGTGTGTTGGAGGACTTGTATCTCCCGTATCGTCCCAAGCGCAAGACCCGTGCAACGGTGGCGGAGGAGAAAGGGTTGCATCCGTTGGCGAAACTGTTGTGGCAGCAGCGGCCGATAGACATGGAGCGGGAGGCGTCCAAGTATGTCAGCGAGGAGAAGGGTGTGGCTTCCGGGGAGGAGGCGTTGGCGGGTGCGCGCGACATTATTGCGGAGCTGATCAGCGAAAACGCTGGCATCCGTGCGCGGTTGCGCGGCACGTTCCTGCGTTACAGTCGCATTTCCACCCGACAGATTCCCGACAAAATCGACGAGGACGAGAAATACCGCATCTACTACAAGTCGGAGGAATTGCTTGCAAAGGCCCCGTCGCATCGCATTCTGGCCATGCTTCGCGGTGAGGAGGAGGGCATCCTGCGCGTACATATCGCGCCTGACGAGGAGCGCACGCTTGCCGACTTGAAGCAGCGCATCGTCAAGAACAACTGCAACAGCGCACAGCAAGTCTGGATGGCCGCTGTGGATTCCTACAAGCGTTTGTTGCAGCCGCAGATGGAGACCGAGATGCGCAAGTTCTACAAGGAGAAGGCCGACAAAGAGGCTATTTCAGTGTTCACTAAGAATGCCCGGCAGCTGTTGTTGGCCGCTCCGCTTGGTCAGGTGACCACCTTGGCCATCGACCCGGGTTTCCGTACGGGCTGCAAAGTCGTCATTCTCAATCCGCAAGGAAAACTGCTCTACAACGAGACGATTTACCCGCATCCGCCGGTGGGACAATACAAGCTTGCCTCCGACAAATTGAAACGTTTAGTGCTTCAGTATCAAGTGGATGCAATTGCTATTGGCAACGGCACTGCCGGACGCGAGACGGAAAACTTCGTCCGCTACATCCCGTTCGAGCGTGATGTGAAGGCCTTCATGGTCAATGAGAGCGGGGCGTCGGTCTATTCGGCATCGCCTGTGGCGCGTGAAGAGTTCCCTGACTACGACGTGACCGTGCGCGGTGCGGTCTCCATTGGTCGCAGACTGATGGATCCGTTGGCCGAATTGGTGAAAATCGACCCGAAATCCATCGGGGTTGGGCAATACCAGCACGATGTGAACCAGAAGATGCTGCAGGAGAGTTTGCAGACCACCGTGGAGAGTTGCGTCAACTACGTCGGTGTGGAGTTGAACACCGCGAGCAAACAGCTGTTGTCGTATGTCTCCGGTGTGGGGCCGGCTTTGGCGCAGAATATCGTCGACTATCGTAACGAGAATGGCCCGTTTGTTTCACGCGAAGGGTTGAAGAAGGTGCCTCGTTTCGGCGCGAAGGCATTCCAGCAGGCGGCCGGTTTCCTGCGTATCCGCGAGGCGGAGAATCCTTTGGACGGAAGCGCGGTGCATCCGGAAAGCTACAAGGTGGTCGAGAAGATGGCCAAAGACCTGCACTGTTCCGTGTCGGATTTGATCAAGAACAAAGAACTCAGGCAGCAGATTGTGCTCTCGAAGTACATCACAGACAAGGTGGGATTGCCTACCTTGGAGGACATCATGAAGGAGCTGGCGAAACCCGGTCGTGACCCCCGTTCCCAGTTCGAGATGTTCGAGTTTGACAAGAACGTGCATACTATCCATGATTTGACCCCCGGCATGGTGCTGCCGGGCATCATCACCAACATCACCAATTTCGGCTGTTTTGTCGATGTCGGTGTGCATCAGGACGGGCTCATCCACATCAGTCGGCTGAGCGACCACCGCATTTCCGATCCTAACGAGGTGGTGCATCTCAACCAGAAGGTGATGGTGAAGGTGGAAGGTGTTGAAGTGGAGAGAAAGCGAATCAGTTTGGCGTTGGAAAGGAGTTAGCCCCCTGTTTTTTTAATATTTTCCTAGAGCAACCCCGTTAGGGACAGGAGCTTGGTAGCCGGGGGTAAGCGAAGCGCAACCCCTGGATAGATGATAAGATGATAAGATGATACGATGATAAGATGATAAGATGAGGAGATTTATGTGAAATGGAAGATTATGGAAGAGACGAAAAAATATCAGTACGATTATTGGCGGCCGGCTGTGGCTGCCGATAACGTGGTTTACCGTTTTGAAGGGAAGGAGTTGCAGGTGCTTTTGGTGAAGCGTGGAAACGACCCTTACAAGGGAAAATGGGCGCTGCCGGGCGGCTTTCTGAACGAGGATGAGACCTTGGAAGAGGCCGCGTTGCGCGAGTTGAAGGAAGAGACTGGCGTCGTGCCCCGCTATACCGAGGAGTTGTGCTCGTGCAGCGGCGTGAACCGGGACCCCCGAGGCCGCGTGATTTCGGTTGTTTACTACTCTTTCGTGTATGGTGTCGTGGCGCAGGCTGGGGACGACGCTGCAGAGGTCCAGTGGTTTAACATATATGAACTTCCGGAAATGGCTTTCGATCATGAGGAAGTGATGAGGACGGCCATCGAGAAACTGCGCGCCAGTATCAAGCTTTGTCCTTATTTTTTCTACTTGCTGGATAAGGAGTTCACCTTGCCGGAACTCGGGCGGCTTTGGTCAGCCATCTATAATTGCAAAATCGACCGCCGCAACTTCCAGAAACACTGGGTGGCCATGGGGCTGGTGACCAATATTCTCGAACTCACAAAATTACCGAAATCCCCACGCGCTCCGAAGTATTATCGTTTCAACGAAGAGGCATATCTCAAGTTCCGGAAGAAATGTTTTTTCAAATGAGAAAAGAGAGATTATCCTTTTTTTTCAACATAGCGCGCAAGTATGGATTTTTTTATTACTTTTGCTACGCTTAATGTAAATTAACTTTGCATCGTAAAATATTGAAAATTAGTAATATAAAATAAATTCAAGTATGAAAAAATTGACAGACAACACTGGTTTGGGCAAAGTTATTCTGCTTTGCAATGTGGTGGTTTTGGTGCTTTTCATTATTTCCATGCTCTTTTTGATGAAATTTGACAAGACCAACCGTGCCGTCATCCAAGAGCGTAAACATTACAACAGCTTGTATGAAGGCTATGTGACTGCACAGCACCCGTTGCGTCAGGATAGCGCGGAAGTTGCCTATTATCAGTACAAATTGGACACTCTTCAGCAAAAGACCGCTGCTACAAAGGACGAGAAGAAAGCCCTTAGCGAAACCATTGAAACCACAAAGCAGACGTTGGCCGACAAGCAGAAACTGCAGGCGGAACATCTCGCTCAGGTGTCAGAATTAGAGAAAGAGTATGGTCCTGCGCTTGAGAACTGGGAAAAATTGAACAGTGACAATGATGCCGCCAAAAAGAAATTCTGGGTGATAGCCTGGATTACCATCGTTGCCTTCCTGCTTAAGACGCTCGTTTTCGCGCACTGGGGCGCCAAGAACAACAAGAATCTCCAGAACATCGCTCCGTGGATGAAAGACGGTATGAAACCCTGGATGTCTTACGTGGCATGGTTCGTCCCCATCTACAATTTGATCAAACCCCTGTCCTTCTTCAAGGAGTTGTGGAATGAAACCGACTATACGCTTGAAAGTGCGGATATTGTGGCCAGAGAAGAGAACAGTGTCGATAATTCCAATCTGTTCATGTCTATTTGGTGGGCATTCCTCCTTTGCAGTGTTTGGGTGATGAATTTCGTTCTGTACAGCACATTCTTCCGTGAAGGTGCGTTCTATGTCAAGGCAAATCATGGCAGCATGGTCGTGATTGCCATTGTTGTGATGCTGGTTTGCATCTGTTTGGAGACTTCCTTGATTCTCCAATACAACAAGAAGAACAAGAAATTGTTGGATAACGAAAGCAAGTTCTAACGTTTTCCAAGATTATGAGAATAGAAAAGCAGGGTTTTCGCCCTGCTTTTTTTATTGGATTCTTGGCGATTATCTTGGCAATGCTTCTTCGATTGTCTGCCAGAGCAGCCGGGATGTGCGTTCCCAGGTGAAGATGTCTTTGCGTGCGATGCCCTTGTTTATCAGCTCGGTGCGAAGTTGTGCGTCGCTGTGGAGGCGGTTCATGGCGTCCGCGATTTGTTCCACGCTGTAGGGGTTCACGAGCATTGCGGCGTCGCCGGCGATTTCCGGCATCGAGGTGATGTTGGAGGTGATGACAGGCGTGTGGGCGTTGAACGCGTCAACGATGGGTTGCCCGAAGCCCTCGAACAGGGAGGCATAGACGAGTGCGGTGGCCGAAGCGGTCAGGCGGCTCAGGGCGTCGATCTGCTGGCGACCGAGCATCACGACAGCCTCGCGATGCTCCATTTGCAGGTAGGTATTCTCAATTTCACCGGCCCACCATTTCTTATCACCCACCACCACCAATTTCATGGGATTGGGACTGGCGTTCTTAAACCGGTCGAAGGCTCTGAATATGTTGGCCAGATTTTTGCGTTTGTGAATCAAACCCACGAACAGGAAAAAGTCGCAGCCGTCCGTGTATTGCTGTTTGACGGCCTGTTGTTGCTCATCCGAGAGAGGTACGTATGCAGGGTTGGCCCCGTTATATACCACGTTGATACGATCCAAGGGTACTTGGTAGCTTTGGTGGATATCCTGTTGGCTGAATTGGGAGACAGTGGCGAGGCGTGTGGCGTTGCGTGCGAATTTCGGGAAAAAACGGTCATAGTAGCGGCGCACAACAGGTTTGATGAATTCGGGGTGGTGCACGAAGTTGAGGTCGTGGATGACGTTGACGGTGGGAATGTCGAGCTTGGTTGGCATCCAACCGTCGGTGGAGAGGAAAAGATCCGGTTTTATCGTTTTGAGTTTCAGCGGGAGTCCATGTTCAAAAAAGAGATACCAGAGGTAAGGATGGCGAGCCTGCGGATAGGCGACCAATGGGGTGATGTTGTCGTTATAGACAAAGGATTCGTCGTGTTCCCGGTCGAAAATGAAGTAGAACTGATGTTCCGGATGCCATTGTGTGATGCGTCGTAAAGTCTCATTTGTAAACAACCCGATACCCTCTAACTTCCCTTTTAGCAGTAAGCGTGTGTTTACAGCGATTTTCATGTCAGAAAGAGATGGTTTGCAAGTGGTTAGGCGGGGTTGGAATCTTTTTTGTCGCTGCTGGTGCGGTATGTGTAATCATTTGAAGTGTCGTCGGATTCCTCTTGTTGCAGCGATTCACGGTTGGCGGGTTCGATATCTTTGATGTTGAGTTGCGTTGTGACGGTGTTGTTCCAGCGGTTTTCTTCCACGTGATACAGCACGTTAAAGGGTTTTGAGTCGCTGATGATTGACAGTTGGGCCTTTTGGTTGAAGGCGATGCCGTCGAAGGAATTGCTGCGTTCGTAAGGACTCAAAATCTTGCATTTCAGGTGTTTGTCGCCGACAATGCGGGCGTTTCCTTCATCCACCACGCCGTCTGTTTCGAAGACGGGTTCCATGTTTCCAGGACCAAACGGGGCGAATTTTTTCAGATTCTTGAGGAAGTGAGGCGTGATTTCGGAGAGGTTCAGCATCATATCCACCGTGATTTCCGGTTCGTATGAAGACTCATCCAGGTTTTCTTTCACATATTCTTCAAAACGTTGGGAGAATTCCTCCAGATTTTCCTGCTTCATGGTCAAACCTGCGGCGTATTTGTGTCCGCCGAAGTGTTCCAACAGGTCGGCGCAGGAGTCGATTCCGTCGTAGATGTTGAATTCCTTGACGGAGCGGGCGGAGCCGGTAATCAGACCGTCGTCGGAGCTCATCAGCACAATGGTGGGTTTATAGAATTCTTCCACGAGGCGGGAGGCCACGATACCGATGATGCCTTTTTCCCATTGAGGATTGTAAACCACGATACTTTTGCGGTTTTCGAATTCGTGGGAGTTGCGGATCATGTCCATCGCCTCTTCAGTGGCGTTCTTGTCTTTTTGCTTGCGTTCGTTGTTCTGTTTGTTGATGCGGTAGCTGATTTCCATGGATTTGTCCTCGTCTTCCACGATGAAGAGCCGGACAGACTCCTTGGCGCTTTTGATTCGGCCGGCCGCATTGATGCGCGGTCCGACATAAAACACCAGGTCGGAGATAGATATGACGCGTGTGAAGAAGGTATCCTCGCTGAAAGGGGGATATGTTCTCATTTTGATGCCGGCTTGGTCGAGGATAGCGCGGATGCCCATACGAGGGATTTTGTTGATCATTTCGAGGCCGAAGTGGGCAAGGATGCGGTTTTCGCCGGTGATGGCCACAATGTCGCAGGCGATGCTGACGGCGACCAGATCCATGCGTTTGAGCCAGAGTTCGTCGGGCAGTTCGTTACGGAAGCAGTAGCCTTGCACCAGTTTGAAGCCGACTCCGCAGCCGGAGAGCTCCTTGTAAGGATAGGGGCAGTCTTTTCGTTTGGGGTCGAGGATGGCGAGTGCGTTTGGCAGCGTGTCGCCTTCCAGATGGTGGTCGGTGATGATGACATCGATGCCGTATTGATTGGCCAGGTCCACCATGTCGTTGGCTTTGATGCCGCAGTCGAGGGAAATCAGCAGGTTGATGCCGTTGTCTTTGCAGTATTGGATTCCCTTTTCGGTGATGCCATAGCCTTCGGTATAGCGGTCGGGAATGTAGTATTTGATGTATTCGTGGGAGTCGGAGCCGCGGATTTCGCACAGGAATGAATAGACGAGGGCTACGGCGGAAGTGCCGTCCACGTCATAGTCGCCATAGACCATGATTTTCTCGTCGTGGACAATGGCTTTGGAAAGGCGTTCCACGGCGAGCGTCATGTCCTTCATCAGGAAGGGGTCGTGAAGTTTATCGATATTGGGCTCGAAAAAGTCGCGGGCTTGTTGTACGGTGGTGATGCCACGCTGAGCCAAGAGCGTGGCCAACGGACGCTCAAGACGCAGATGCTCACATAGTTGCGAGACAACTGCATCATCTGGAAGCTCTTTTCTTACCCAATGTTTTTTCATTTTTCTGCCCTATAAAAACTGCGGTGCAAATATAAAGATTTTTTTTTATAAAAATCAAATATTTCCGATTTTCATTTTTTTGTCGATGTCGGAAATATATTGTTTCATTTTTTTGTCTGTTTCACTGAGGTTTCGGATGGTGCGGCAGGCGTGCAAAACGGTGGCGTGATCCTTGTTTCCGCAGTACGCGCCGATTACAGAGAGCGGCAGGTGGGTGTATTTCTTGGCAAAATACATGCTGATTTGGCGCACTTGCACGATTTCGCGCTTGCGGGTTTTGGCGTTGATGGCATCGACGGAGATGCCGAAGTAGTCGCACACAATCTTCTGGATGTATTCGATGGAGATCTCTTTCGCGGTGGATTTCACGTATTTATCGACCATTTCGCGGGCGAGATCGAGGGTGATGTCGCGGTGATTCAGCGAGGCCTGGGCGAGGATGGCGATCATGGCGCCTTCCAATTCGCGGGTGTTCGCGGTGATGCGCAATGCCAGATAGTCGATCACCTCTTTGGAAAAATCGATACCGTTGTTTTCCAACTTCTTGGTGATGATGGCGGTGCGGGTTTCCAAGTCGGGTGCTTGCAGGTCGGTGGCCAGACCCCATTTGAAGCGGTTCAGCAGTCGGGGTTCGAAACCTGTGATGTCCACCGGCGATTTGTCGGAGGTCATGATGATCTGCTTTTTGAGTTGGTGCAAGTGGTTGAATATCTGGAAGAAAGCCTCTTGGGTCTTCGTCTTGTTGCCGGAAATGAACTGGATATCGTCGATAATCAGCATGTCGACGGCTTGGTAGAACCAGTAGAAGTCGTTGAGGTTGTCGCTTTTGACGGCCTCCATGTATTGTTGGTAGAAGGTGTCGGCGCTGACGTAGATGACGATTTTGTCGGGGAAGTTGATTTTGGTTTGGATACCTATTGCGTTGACCAAGTGAGTTTTGCCCAACCCGACTTCCGAGTAGATGAACAGGGGGTTGAAGGGCGTTTGTCCGGGGGCTTTGGCGATGGACATGCCGGCTGCGCAGGCGAGGCGGTTGCAGTCGCCGACCACGTAGTTGTCGAAAGTGAGTGTTTCGGAGAGATTGGAGGGAATGCGTTGTTTTTTGATGCCGGGCACCACGAACGGTCCGGGGATGTCTTTGCGGTCCATGGCGTTGACGTCGAGCGGGGGCATCATCAAGGGGTTCTTGACGGCTTTGCGGGAGGTGGAAGAGATGGTGATGGAGGCGTTCTGGGCGGCGTTCTGACCGCGTTCCATCAGTACCTTGTAGCGGAGTTTGGCGTCTTTTCCCAGCAGTTTGCGGATGGCGGTCCGGAGCAGGTCCACATATTGTTCTTCCAGTATCTCTTTGTACCAAAGACTCGGCAATTCCAATGTGAGCTGTTTGTTGTCTAATGAGACAGCGTTAATTGGTTCAAATATAGTGGAATAGACCTCCGGAGAGACCGTGTCTTTGATAATCTCCAAGCATTGGTTCCAGACGGGTATATGTGAGGGTATCTCTTTTTCCATTTGCAGTTTCAACTTTGTATATATTTGCTATAATGCTTAATAAGAATCGTTTACAATAATCTGTCTTGTCAATTTTTTACGTCGCAAAATTAACAAAAAAATAGTTCAAAAAATTTTCTTTTGCCTCTTGATTTTTTGAAAAAAAAGAGTATAAACTTTTTTTGGAGTTATAAAAAGGGTTATGACAACAAGTTACGGAATTCCTCGAATTTCCCGACATCCAGCCATTGGTCGGCGTCATGGGGATAGCCGATGATGCGGTGATGATTGGCGTTTTCCAGGTAGAATCGGGTGATGGAGGATTTTTCCACAGAAGGGATGGCGTGCGTGAAACCGGTGTTGATAACGTGTATTCCGCTGAATGCGAGCCTGTCCTGTTTCCCGGCGTTTTGCGCGAGGATTTTCTCGCCGGTCTTCACGTTCTCCCAGCCGCACAGTTGCCGGTCTGGTTCGTTGAACAGGAAATAGCGTTGGGTGAGGCGGTGGCGCACGGCGAGTGTCGCTTCTGCCTGTTGCTGAATGTGGTGGTCGATGAGTTTTGACAGGTCTATGTCTGACAGGATATCAACATTATAGAGTAACAGGAGGTCGCTGTCCATCCATAGGGGCTCGGCGAATTTCAGCCCGCCGGCGGTGTCGCGAAGGTAGGCGCGTTCATCCGAGATGCGGATGTTCGCGGCATGGGGGTGTTGGCGCAGCGCGTCCAGCATCATGTCTGCAAAATGGTGCACATTGACGATGATGTCGCGGATACCGCACTCCCACATCTTGTCTATCGCGTTGTCTAACAGCGTTTTGTTTTGACAGCGTACCAAAGCCTTTGGCTTATTGGCAGTTAGAGGATACAGGCGGGTGCCCAAACCGGCGGCGAAAATGAATCCGGAGACTTTCATACTATCACTTTTTTGAAAGTGCAAAAGTAACAAAAAGATGTTGATTACATCTTTGGAGAACCGAGATTTTTGATTCGAATTGTACTATTTTTGCAAATTGTAATATAGATTGTTGAGATATGAAAAAAGCAGTTATAGCAGTGATGGTCTGCATGTCCCTCTTTTTGGGCGCTTGCAAGGATAAAATGGTTTCCACTACATATACGATCGGCTGTTTGGGGTATCAGTACAGCGCTGTCAATCCTTCTTCTGATTGGCAGGCTATCCAAGATTATATGTCGTCGAATGTGACGTTTAACAAGCTGGTTACGTATGAAAACAAGACTGTTACGGAGAATGATGCCGAGGCGAGTGCCTATTTTGACTCGCAGATGGCGAAGGTGGACACGGCCTATGTCTGCTCGCTGTTGGAGGAGAACGACTATTATGTATATGGTATCGCCACCCAAAACGCGGACGGGTCTTACCGTTATGTCAAAGCCATGAAGTTTTCAGAGAATGGTGCTGTCGGGGTGTCGGAGTAATCCTCTCATTTTCGCACCCGTTCTTTCAACATCGGGACGAACACAAAGTCTCCGAAATCCTCTTCTTCGTATTCGGAATCGCTGATTTTCACGATTTTTTTCATGATTTGGGACTCCGTTCCGACGGGGATGACCATGATTCCGCCCACCACCATTTGGTCGAGCAGCGCTTGCGGTATGTCCGGGGCGCCGCAGGTGACGATCACGCGGTCGTAGGGGGCGAACGCCGGGTAACCTTTGAAGCCGTCGCCGTAGTAGGTGACTACGGAGGGCGCGAGTTGGGCTAACAGGGGCTTGGTGTGCTTGAAGAGGGCGATTTGGCGTTCCACGGTATATACTTTCGCACCCATGGCGTACAGAATGGCGGCCTGAAAACCTGATCCGGTGCCGATTTCCAGCACTTTATGTCCTTTTCGGACCTCCAGAAGTTGGGATTGGAAGGCTACGGTGGAGGGCTTGGAGATGGTTTGGTCGGTGGAGATGACGATGGCGGTGTCTTCGTATGCCTGCGGCCAAAGCAACGACTCCAGGAAGAGGTGTCGTTCCATCTTGTCGAAGGCGTTGAGCACGTTTTCGTCGGAAATGCCCCGCTGCCGAAGTTGTTCGATCATGCGTTTCTTTTGTCCGAGCAGGAGATAGTTTTGGGTGGCCATAGTTGTCTTATTTATAATTGTAGAGACGTGCCACGGCACGTCTCTACAGGATAATTGGTTATAAATTAAGTTGTTAGAAGCCGTACGAAGAGCCGTCGAAGCAGTGGGTGCAGATGCGGTCCTTGGGAAGTCCGATGGCTTTGGTGATGGTGTCTAACGTGTTGAATTTCAGAGTGTCCACGCCGATATGTTTACGGATAATCTCCACCATGTTGGCATATTCCTTGGTGGTGCTGTCCAGATAGCGGTGCAGGTTCTTGTTGTCGTCGCCCTCCAGTTCCTTGATGACGCGGCGGGTGATGAGTTCCAGGACGTTTTTGGAGGCGGAAAAGTTGAGGAATTCGCAGCCGTAGAGCAGCGGCGGGCAGCTGATACGGATGTGGACCTCCTTGGCGCCGTATTCATACATCATCTTGACGTTGTCGCGCAATTGGGTGCCGCGCACGATGGAGTCGTCGCAGAAGACCACGCGTTTGCCTTTCAGCAGATCTCTGTTAGGCAGCAGTTTCATCTTGGCGACGTGTTCGCGCATCTCCTGGTTGGAGGGCATAAAGCTGCGTGACCAGGTGGGGGTGTATTTGACGATGGCGCGTTGGTAGGGGATTTGTTTGCCGTTGGAGTAGCCGATGGCCATGCCGATGCCCGAATCGGGGATGGGAGCCACGAGATCTACCTCTGTATCGTCGGTTTTTCCCATGGCGTAGCCGAGGTTGTAGCGAGCGCTCTCCACGTTGATGTCCTCGTAATTCACTGACGGATAGCCGTAGTAGATCCAGAGGAAGGAGCAAATCTGCATTTTGGGGTTGGGAGGGAGCAGCTGTTGGATGCCGTTGGCGGTCACTTTCACGATTTCGCCGGGTCCCACGAAATACTCCGTTTCGTAGTCGAGGTTGGCGAAGCTGTGGTTTTCGGAGGCGATTGCGCGGCTGCCGTCTTTTTTGCCGATGACGATGGGAGTGCGTCCGTAGTAGTCGCGGGCGGCGATGATCCCGTCTTCCGTCAGAATAAGGAATGAGCAGGAGCCTTTCACCTTGTCATAGACGTATTGTATGCCTTCCACGAAGTCGTGTTTGCGGGTAATCATCAGCGCGATGAGCTCGGTGGGGTTGGTGGCGCCGGAACTTAGTTCGGTGAACTGTTGGTTGCAGTCGAGACATTCCTGCTCCAACTCCTTGATGTTGTTGATTTTAGAAACGGTGGTGATGGCGAAGCGGCCGAGGTGGGAGTTCACCACGATGGGTTGCGCGTCGGTGTCGCTGATGACGCCGATGCCGGATTCACCTTGGAATTTGTCCAACTCGTCTCCGAATTTGGTCCGGAAATAGGTGTTCTCTATGTTATGAATAGAACGGCGGAAAAGCTTTGCATCTTGTTGATACGTTACTATTCCGCCGCGTTTTGTTCCGAGGTGTGAGTGATAGTCAACCCCGTAGAATAAATCGGAAATACATGGCTTGGTTGATACAACGCCGAAAAATCCACCCATAATTTTGTGACTTAAAAATTGATTATTAATGATTTACGTATTAGAGCCCCTTGCTGCTAACGGGGTGCAATAATACTTTTTTTTCTGAAAAAATCCATTTGTGAAAAAACATTTTTTATGAACAAAAATTGTTGATAAAAGTTATCGATTAGGCAGGATTTCCCTAAATTGTGTACCTTTGCCGCTTAAAACAATCGTAAATGAAAGTACTCCACACTTCGGATTGGCATATTGGTCAGATTCTTAACTTCCACTACGACAGGCAGGAAGAACATCAGCATTTCCTTGATCAGCTGGGCGGAATCATCGGAAAGGAGCGTCCTGATGCGCTCATTGTGAGCGGCGACATTTACGATAAGAACACCCCTGGCAACAGTTCCATGCGTTTCTTGAGTGACAATCTGCTCAGAATCTGCGACTTGGCACCGGATATGCCGCTTGTGCTCACCGCCGGCAACCACGACAGCAGCTCCCGTATAGAGAGCATGTCAGGCGTGTGGAGGCGTGTGAACACTCACTTCGTAGGAGCGGCCGAGCGGGTGGGGGAGGAGTACCGACTCGACAAGCACATCATTGAGCTTCCTGGAAAAGGCTGGATTGCGGCCATTCCCTATATTCCCGATTATCAAAATGACCTGTACAATATTATATTAAGGGAGATTCACGAACGCAACACGCAGAACCTGCCGGTTGTCATGACGGGGCACACCACTGTCGGAAATGCCGTTTTTACGGCGCACGAGAGCGTCTCTTTCAATGGCCGCGACATCGTAGGTGGTATCAACAGTATGGATATCAGTGAAATAGACGATGATTACGACTATTTCGCCCTGGGACATATTCATACACCGCAAACTTTACCGAATGGCAAGGCGCGCTATTGCGGCAGTCCTGTGCAGCTTAATTTCAAGGAGCAGTTTCCGCACTCGGTGACCATGGTGACGGTTGACAGCCATGGAGGCACGCCGACAATCGAGACCATTGAATTGGAGCCGTTGCGCCGCTTTTATGTGATTCCTGAGAAGCCGGCGCCTTTGGAGGAGGCTTTGTCGTATCTGGAAACGCATATTCCGGACGGGCAAGGTTATGTACAGCTGAACATTCTCGCTGCCGAGCGGTTGCCGTCCGATACCGAAAACCGTATCCGCAGCGTGCTTGAGAGGGGGGAAGGGCTTTTTTATTGCGACTATAAATGCACTCGTCCGGCTGCGGAAGGCAAGAACAGGGTGGAAAAACCTGATTTCAATCTGTCAGAGTTTCGAGAAAAGGATCCGTTTGAGATTGCGGAACGGTATTATCAGGATACGTTGCAAACCGATATGGATGATACGCTTAAAGAATTGTTGCACAGTGTGATACGCGAAGTGCGAGAAGGGGAGGCAAGGTGAACCTGAATTTTGTTTTGTGTGTTAAGTAACCATATAAAAGCATATTATGAAAGAAATCAGAATTATCATAGTGACAATAGCGTTGGCTGTTTCAACGCTGGCGGGATTCGGTCAGGGGGAACACGCCCTCACCTATCCCGTAACGTATGTGGAAACCGAGGTGGATGACGTCACCTTGCAGTCGCTGGCTCATGCCTTCTCTGTGGATAGGGTGGATCGCCATTCGGATGGCACCTTCAAAGCCCGGATCTGTCTGTCGTTCAAGGAATTCGACGATTTTCTGGCGATGGATATTCCATACACAAGCATGCCGCGAACCCGCGCAAATGTGCGGATGGCGCAGAATTACGAGCAGATGACAGCCGTCTGGAACCGTTACCCGACGTACAATGCCTATCTTGCCATGATGGACACTTTCCGCACGCGTCATCCGAACTTGTGCGAGATTGACACGATCCTGGCTGCGACTCCGGACAACCACAAGATTCTCTGTGCGCATATCAGCAACAACCTCGACGACAGCGAAGGGAAGCCTTCCGTGCTCTACATCTCTACCATTCATGGCGACGAGGTGGTGGGTTACTACATGATGCTCCGGTTGATTCATTATTTGCTAAATAACTACGGAATAGATAGTTATGTTACTTATTTGGTGGATAACATCGATTTGTGGATTTGTCCGTTGTATAATCCCGACGGCACCTATTTCTCTTCCGACAACCAGATTAACGAGTCTCCGATATCCATCCGGTATAACCGTCATTTTGAGGATCTGAACCGCGTTTTCCCCGAGGCGGGCCAGCCGATTGCAAAGTCGGGTTACGAGCCGGAAGTGGAGGCGATGATGTCGTTTATGGCGGCCCACAACTTTACGCTAGCTGCCAATTTGCACGGCGGTGCGGAGGTTTTCAACTATCCGTGGGACACGTGGATGAGTTGGCAGCGCAGTCATGCCGATGCTGCCTGGTGGAATTATGTCGGCCGGAGTTTCGCCGACACCTGTCATCTGTACAATGCTTTCTATATGACGGAAGAGGAGAATGGCGTGACGGAAGGCGGGGATTGGTACATCATCACGGGCTCCATGCAGGACTATCACAACTGGTTTGAAGGCACACGCCATGCCACGATAGAGGTCGGCTACAACAAGGTGGAGTCAAGCGACGAACTGCCCGCTTTATGGGGCTATGCCTATCGTTCGCTGTTGAATTACATGGCGGAGGCGGACAACGGCATCCACGGCACGGTTACGGATTCGGTCACGGGTGAGCCGTTGGAGGCGTTGGTCTATATCGCCGGCCACGACCTTGACCATTCTTACGTGGAGAGTGTGCTGCCCTATGGCGACTATCATCGTCCGATCAAGGCGGGACAGTATGCGGTCACCTACTCCGCGGAGGGTTATTTCCCGAAGACTGTCGTTACCGATATCGCAGACGGTCAGCGACTTGAACAGAATGTGCAGTTAGTCAAATCGGTTGGCATCGAGGATTATGAGCGGAAAGTGACGGTCTATCCGAATCCGGCGTGGGACAGGGTTCATGTTGAGGTGGATGGTGGAATGGACATTGCCGGTATTGCGCTTTATGACATGTACGGCCGTATTGTGGAGACGTTTCACGAAACGTCTCTACAACAGACGGGAATCGTCACATTGGATTTACGCGCTTTTCCTGCCGGAACCTATTTCTTGCATATACGGAACAACACCGATTACGAAATTATCCGTAAAATCGTCAAACAGTAGTAAATCACAAGGCGAAAAAAAGACCGGCGTTCCCGCCGGTCTTTTTTTGTGTATCTGGAATCAACAACTTACTTCTTCACGATTTTGTGGACGGAAGTGCCGTTGTCGGTCGTCAGTTTCAGAGTGTACATGCCGTTGGCGAGGTCTTTCACGGAGATGTTGTTCACAGCGCCGGTTTCAGCCTTCACCAGTTGACCTT
>JAEEIG010000011.1 GCA_016281255.1 Bacteroidales bacterium | reverse complement strand
TGGAAGCGCGACCGCCAGAACCGCACGACCCTCCGCTCCGCCCAGACCGGCACCGACCACCTCTACAACGCCACCGAGGAAATCTGGATCACCAACCTGACGGCCGCCACGAACCACGAACCACCAACCACGAACCACGCTTTCCGCGTCACCCAGCATTTCTACGACGCCCTCGGCCGCGAGACCAACACGGTCACCTACGCGGGCACGACACCCGGCGAGGCGGCGGTGCCCATCGGGGAAGCGGCACTCTTGCCGCTTCAAAGCGCGGTAGGGTCGCAACTTGTTGCGACCGCCACCACCACCTACCCTTCCGGAAGCGACTACTACCGTGTCACCATCCGCACCGACGAACGCGGGAAAGAGACCAGAACATGGGAAGACAATTACGAGGAATGTACGCAAGTCGATGAGAAAACCCATACCAACGGAGTCTACCTTTCGGGATCCACCACCACCACGATGCGCAACGGCGCCGTTACCGTTCGACGAGGCTGGTACAAGCCCGATGGCTCATATGCCTGGACCGAGGAGCGCCGCTTCACCGATTACGCCCCCAACGGCTACCGCATCGACTACGTCGTCACGACCTCCTCCGACCATCCCGCCGTCACCAACTCCATCTCCACCTACGACCTCCTCGGCCGCCTCGTCACCACCGCCGTCCCCGCTGGGGGAAGCGGCGTCTCGCCGCTTCAATCCGGCCCCACTGGGACAACGGGCGTCTCGTCCGTTGCAAACTGGCTCGTCACCTCCAACGCCTACGACGGCGCCACCTCCCGCATTCTCACATCCACGCGCTACGCGCCCACCCTCGAACCCCGTACCACCACCTACCTCTACAACGCTTGGGGCGAGCAGATCGGCACGGTCCTCGACGGCATCACCAACCGTACCGATGTCACCTACGCCCAAATCTCGAACGAATGGTGGAAGATTGAAACCACCACCGTCATCGGCCCGTCCACCAACTCCCTCTCCGTCTCCCGCACGCAGCTCACCGGCCTCTCCAATTCCTGCCGCCGCCACACGGTTACGATAACTGGGACAACGGACATCTTGTCCGTTGGAAATGGCGGCACTGGGACAACGGGCGTCTCGCCCGTTGAAAACGGCACCGTCACCGACTCCCTCACCACCTACGACCCCGCCACCGGCATTGAAACCGAAACCATCACCTCCTCCACCGGCCCCACCATCATCCGCCGCTCGCTCCACGGCGTCCTCCTCTCCACAGAAGCCTCCGGCGAAACCACTTACAGCGTCTACGACGCCTTCGCTCGTGTCGCCCAGACATGGAGAGCCGCCATCTTGGCGGCGACTGGGACAACGGGCGTCTCGCCCGTTTGGGGAAGCGGCGTCTCGCCGCTTCAGGCATTCACCTACTCCCCCTCCGGCGACCTCCTCGCCACCCACACCTACACCAACAACACCGACATCCTCACCGAATCCTACGCCTACGACATGCTCGGCAACCGCATCGCGACCACCGACGCCCACGGCAACACCATCCACCGCACCTACGATCCGTTCGGACGCATCCTCTCCGAATACGGCGCGACCTATCCCGTCCGCTACACCTACGACACGCAGAGCCGCCGCACGTCTCTTTCCACCACCCGCGACGGCACAACCTGGGACACGACCACATGGACTTACGATCCGTACACAAGCCTCTGCCTTTCCAAAACCTACGCCGACGGCTCGACCGTCACCTACACCTACACGCCCGACAACCTCCCTCTCCGCACCACCTACGCCTCTGGCAAGTGGAAAGAAAACGTGTACAATGCACAGCGCCGCCTTTGCGGTGTGGTATACTCTTCCCCAGGCATGGACTACGAACTCCAGCTTGACACTTATGGGCGCACCGTTTGGGAATCCAACTCGGTTTGCACGATCTCATACGCGCTTGCCGATGCGGGCACGGCGACAAACGAGGTTATTTCTGTTGGCGATGAGGTAATGTCCATCGCCCGTACGCTTGACGGTCAAGACCGCTTGGTGGGGCTTGTGGTTCCGGATTCTGATTACGAGGCCAACCATGTATATGCCGGTGACGGCAACATTGAAAACATTTCAAATGATCTTGCATGTGTGTCGTATCTCTATTCGTCCAACAGACTTGATGTCGGGTACTCCATTCGACTCCCGAACGGCACAGTGTTTCAACGCTATCTCTACCGAGATGATTTCAGGCGTTTCCTCGTCACTAATATTACGACGGTCGTGAATGGCAATCCTGTAGAATCTTTAACCTACTCTTTCGACGCGGCCAGTCGTCCCATTACCCGCAACGGCGACGTGTTTGGCTACAATGCGCGTAATGAAGTTGTTGCCGCGATGATCAGCGGCAATTCCGAAACTCACGAATACGACAACATCGGCAATTCGACTCGCGCCTCGTTTAACGCTGTGACGAACACGTTCGTAGCCAACAATCTCAACCAATATACGGCCATCAACCGCAACATGGTTCCTCTGTGGGAAATATCCCACGACATTGACGGCAACATGACACAATGTGGAGATTGGACATACGCGTACGACATCGGACATCAGTTGAAGTCAGCATCGTCAAATGGTGTGCTACTCGTGACAAACTACTATGACACAAAATTACGTCGCGTGCGGAAGGTCACGCCCGAGTCGACAACGACATTCTTCTACGATAACGGAAATCTCATTGAGGAGCGTATTGTCTACACGAATGGCACTGTATCTACAATCCACTACTACTGGGGTAAGGACCTTTCCGGTATATTGCAGGGTGCAGGCGGCGTAGGTGGCTTGCTCTATCTCGCGGTCGATGGCGCTATCTACATTCCATGCTACGACAACAACGGCAACATCACTCGCTACCTTAATGCCAACGGCAACACATTCGCCCAATATACCTATGACGCTTTCGGTAATCTCATCTCCAAGTCCGGCCCGCTTGCCGACTTCTTCCGCCATCGTTTCTCGACAAAATACTACGATGCCGAAACTGGACTCTACTACTATGGCTACCGTTTCTATCATCCTCTCCTCATGCGCTGGCTTAACCGCGATCTGCTTGAGGAAGATGGAGGAATTAATTTATATGAATTCGCAAACAATACCGCCATTAGGTTTTTTGACCCTACAGGGGAAAGCCCATATGTGCTAGGTGAACAGGAACCCCCGCGCAGAACGGTTTTAGCAACAGGGACTTGGAACACTATGGCCGCTCCAAGCGGGACATGGATGATACGTGTACGTGCCAAACTTACCGTGTGGGGAGGGAGTTGGCGATCTATGCCTGATGCGTCACGTCATCTACAGCATTTTCTTAGTAATTCTGGTACTCCATTGAATGTCAGATTCCGGGAAATGAATCGTGAAAGCGGCTCGGCGAAAATGCATCTTGAACGCGAATTGCGTGATGCGATTACATATGCTGAAAAATTGGCAAACTCCGATGGGGGATTTGTCATGGTTACGCCATCCGAGACGGGGAATTTGAATAGCGAGGGTAATTGGCTTTATGCCGTTGGCAGATATACTACGTGGGCAAGAGCGTCTGTTGTCAAATGTGGTGAGAAGTTTTCTATGAACTGGCACTTTTATTTTAGGGACATTTATGACTGGGAACTTGACAATGGCGCAGGTGGTGGACTAGTTACTGACAGGGAAATGGCACTTTTGCACCGGTATGGGTTGGCTAGAGAATACGAAATGAATGGACGGCAATTCATCAATGTCGATTGGAAAAAGGGACAACAATTTAATTCTGGGGCGAGGATCAGAGGTTTGTGATGCAGAAGGGAAGTACAACATGAAAAAAATACTTATTGCAATATTGGTGCTGACAGTCCTTGGGGCCGGATTTGTTGTGTCGCTTGCATGGTATGCCGGATTGAAATGGAAGAGGGATGGGAAAATCCCGATGCGCAAAAATAACCATATGATTGAGCTTATCGAAGAAAATGTGTTTACAAACATTTTCTCTTGCCTGTCGTTTTCGTCGGGTCTTGTCTATCATGGACAGGATACGTTTGAGTTGGTGAAATTTATTGTAAATGTTGATGACCCATCATGGAATGTTCTGTCAAATCGTATCTACACTTCAAGAGGATATATTTCATTTGAGGTTGAGGCGTTTAAAAATGCCCCAGTAGACATGCCTGTACCTTTGGAGGATTTGGCATGTATCGAAGAAGTTTTAGTCGGAAGATTAGATATGGAAGAAAAGTCTCTTTATATGACTTATGGGAAAGACACCAAAAAACTTTTTGTTTACCTTGAAGGCAATTTGGTCCCTACGTCAAAACTTGGGATGGTGTTAAAATGAATAAAACTTTCCAATAATGGCACATGCCAAACATTTAAGAATCATTGCACAAATGTGAAACCATAATCTGTTATAATATCAACCATGAAAAGAACGCTGAACACGACAATCAACCGCTCGAAGAACGAGAAGAACGACGAGCACTACACCCAGCTCGCCGACATCGAGAACGAGGTGCGGCACTACCGCGACCAGTTCAGGGGCATGAC
>JAEEIG010000121.1 GCA_016281255.1 Bacteroidales bacterium | reverse complement strand
TGACATTCCCACTGATGATGAAACCTGTTGAACCATTTTTCCACATCAATATGGAAGGGGTTCGGGTTGAAAAAGAGTTCCTGCCCCAAAACAACCTGACTGTTCCGATGATAGACAATGGTTTTGTCGATCAAATGCGGACAGGCATAATCATAATAGTCGCGATGTGAATCTTCAATTTGCATACGTAACAATAATGACACTCTCTTGTCATACTATTGTAAATAACCACGTTAAAATATACCAAAGTGCCATTCAAAAGCGCACCACTTTGGAGACCGCAAAACAGAGACTTACGGTTCCGGGATTTCCCTCCCCCTGCAGAAGCGACGTTCGATATGGCGGTCGTCGCCGAGGTAGATGAAGCGTTCCAGACGTTCCGGTAGCGAATAGTCGTCGAAGTTCAGGCCGCAGTCGTCGATGACAAGGGCGTCGAACTCGTAGCCGGGCTCGAAGCTGCCCACGCGACCGAAGAAGCTGCCGGCCGACTTGGTGGCCATCCAGAAGACCTCCGACAAGGTGAGGAACGAGCGGGCGTGATTCCGTTGGTAGTGCAGCTTGCTCATCTGTATCGCATAGACCATCATCTTGAAGATGCTCAGGTTGTGGCCGCCGCTGATGTCGCTGCCGAATCCCACGCGCAGCCCTTCGTCGAGGAACTGTCGGACGGGCGCGATGCCCGTGGTCACGTTGAGGTTCGATGTGGGACAGTGGGCCACCATCACCCCGCGCTTTTTCATCAGTGCCATCTCCTCACTTTCGGTGAACACGCAATGGGCCATCACGGTGGGCGTCTGCCCGAAGAGGCCGTAGCGGTCGTAGGCGTCGCCGTAGCAGGTGCTTTCCGGCTCCAACTCCCGCACCAGGGCGACTTCGTCCCGGTTTTCGGAGAGGTGGGACTGCACAGGCAGGTGGTATTTGGCCGCCAGCTCGCCGCAGGCACGGAGCATCCCGGGCGTGCACGACGGGATGAAGCGGGGCGTGACAATCGGCCGCACCAGCCCATGCGGATCGTTGAATTCCGCTATCAGGGATTCATAGCCCTGCACCATCCGTTCCACCGGCTCGGCGAGTTTTTCGGAGCAGTTGCGGTTCATGCCGACTTTGCCGACCAGCGCCCCCATGCCCGCCTCACGGAAGAGACGCATCAGCACGCGGGTGCTTTCCGTGTGGATGGTGGCAAACGCGCAGGCGCGCATGGTGCCGACACGCCACAGGTCGCGAACAAAGCGGCGGTACATCCGCCCGGCATACCCCGTGTCCGCATATTTCATCTCCTCGGGGAAGGTGTAGTTTTGGAGCCACGGCAACAGCTCCAAGTCCATGGCGATCCCCTGGTTGCGATACTGCGCGGCATGCACGTGCAGGTCGTTCATGGCGGGAACCAGCAGCCGGTCGCCGAAATCGACGACCTCCGCATCTCCGCAATCTATTGACGTCAAGTCCGTTGCCACGTCTGTCACTCGCCCGTCGGCATCCACGGCGACGCACCCGTTCTCCAGTATCTCGAAACGGCCTCGCTCCTTCGTATAGAGGATATTTGCTTTATAGATCTTTTTTATCATGCGGCAAAAATAGCGAATTTCACAATACCTCATCCCGTAAAAAATACTATTTTTGCCCCGTTGTAAAAAAATGGGACTATGAACTTAGGATATCCGTTGACCATATTCCGCGACAACCAGCCCGTGACCATTCACAACGAGCAGGAATGGCAGCGTTTCGCGCAGGAATACACCCTGATTCACGCGGCCGGCGGCATCGTCGCCAACGAAGACGACGAAGTTTTGATGATTTTCCGTTTGGGGTACTGGGACTTCCCGAAGGGCAAGGTCGAGACCGGCGAGGAGTGGCCGACAGCCGCCCTGCGCGAGGTGGAGGAGGAAACCGGACTGCACGACATCACCCTGCATGAGCCGCTCCCCAACACCTGCCACACCTACACCCTGCACGGCACCCCCATCTTGAAAATCACGCACTGGTACGAGATGACGGCCCCGAAGCAGTCCCTCATCCCGCAAACCGAGGAGGACATCGCACAGGCGGTGTGGGTACCGCGCACAGAAGTGTCCGAGCGCTTGCGAGAGTCCTATCTGTCACTGAAAGAGCTGTGGGGAGAGTTAGCAGTTAGTAGTTAGCAGTTGTTATGAGACTGTCGTTTGTTTTGTTTAGTATTTTATTTCTGTGCGCGGCATGCACCCTCCCCGCCCAGAACCTTTCCGGCTACTGGGAGGGCAAGATCGGCATCACCAAGACCGACTCCCTGACCATCGGTCTGCAGATTGACTACCAGGGAGATACACTCTATGTCGAGTTGGACAGTCCCGACCAATACTTCACAGGGCAACCCGTCACTAAGGTCAGCTTCAAGGACTCGGTGCTGTCGTTCCGCGTGCCGGAATTCGGGCTGAGCTACAACGGCTCGTTATCCGCCGACGGCCGGTCTTTCGACGGCATCTGCACGCAACACGGGCAGAAGTTCGGCTGCCGTTTGTCGCAAGGGGCGCAGCGCAAGTCTTTTCCGCGGCCGCAGACTCCCGCCCCACCCTACCCATACCGCGCGGAGGAGGTCAACTTCCGCGACCGTGACGGCAAAAGAGGCCTCGTTTACGGAACGCTCACGATGCCGAAGGAGCAGCCCAAAGGGTTGGTCATCTTCATCAGCGGGTCGGGCTGGCAGGACCGCGACGAGACCATCTGCGCGCACCACCCCTTCGCCGTCATCGCCGACACGCTCACCAAGGCCGGTTTCGCCACCTACCGCTTCGACGACCTCCCGACAGCCATCTTCCGCAAATCGACCACCTTCGATTTCGCCAACGCCGTGCAGCTCATCCTCGATTCGTTGCTACAACGTACAGATTTACAAAATGTTAAAGTTGGGCTATTAGGTCACAGTGAAGGCAGTCTGGTAGCCACCATCGTGGCGTCCAAAGACAAGCGTGTGGGGTTCACCATCCACCTCGGCGGCGTCGCTCAGCCGTTCGACGAAATCCTCCTTTACCAAAGCGAAGCCATCAACCGCGCTTCAGGGAAACTCAGCGAGAAGGAGATCATGAACAGTGTGGTCATCAACCGTCAGATCTACGAAGGCATCAAGAAGAGCAAAAGCAAAGAGGATGCCCTGGAACGCATCGGCAAGATATGGGACGAGCTCTCCTCACAACTCACTGAAGACGAGCGTCAGAAGTACAACATGACCCCGGAAGGCAAGTTCACCATGATCCAGACGTTCAGTTCGCCGTGGTTCTACACACTCTTCCAAATCGACCCCGCCAAATACCTCAAGAAAATCAAGACTCCGGTCTTGGCCGTTTCCGGCGAAATGGACCTGCAGGTGAATGCCATCGCCACGGGCAACAATTTAACTAAATACTTGAAAAAGAAAGAGTTGCTACGTTTTATCAACGCAAAAGGCCTCAACCACCTGTTGCAGCCCTGCAGCACCGGCAGTCCTGAAGAGTACGGACAGATCGAGACGACCATTGCGCCGGAAGTACTAGAGATTATCGTGCATTGGCTGGAGACCGGGTTGTAGCGCTGAGCTTGTGCGTTGCTTCCCGCACTGAGCTGAGCTTGTGTGTCTGGTCCCCCACACTGCGCTGCGCTTGTGTGGGGTTAATTGCGCTTCGCGCGTATTGCCTCTCCGAGGCTGCTTGAGGAAGTTGCTTTTTTATAAATTGCGCTTCGCGCGTGTTGCCTCTCCGAGGCTGCTCAAGGAAGTATTTTTTATTGGGGGTGTGCGTTCCTTTTGCCGGTTTCCTAACTTATCACAATTTATCAACAGAAACTGCTTGCAGCCTGTTTTTTTTGTATGTTTGCCGATTCATATTATATTAGGAAATTAATACTCAAAATAATATGCGGAAGCTTGTACTACTGACGGTTTTAGTCATCTTTTCGAGTCACAGCATCTTCGCGCAGGATGTCAAAACGGACAAGAAAAACAAGAAAAAACAACAACAGGAGAAGGTCACCTCGCCATCCAATGACGAGAACGAGGACTACACGCCTGTCATGGAGGACTCGGAAGAGGCCGACGACTCCGGCGGCAGCCAGTATGTACCCAGTCTGCTGCACAGCAGTCGGGACGTCTATACCAACATCACCTCCTACGCCTTCAGCATCGCCTACTTCAAGCCGCGCGGATACGACCCCCGCTACCAGGATGTCTTCATCAACGGCTACGACATGAGCAGTCTGATAACGGGTCGCGCCACCTATTCGCAATGGGGCGGGTTGAACCACGTTTTCCGTTATCCGGAGATCATCGCGGGTTTGAACGAGGTCCCTTTTGACTTCGGCGACATCGGCGGGGCCACCAACTACAACCTGCGTGCCAGCAACTTCCGCAAGCAACTGCGCGCCACCTACTCCTTGGCCGACCGCACCTACACCAACCGCATGATGCTGACCTACAGCACGGGCCTCAACAACAAAGGCTGGGCCTTCACGGCCTCTCTGTCGTCACGTTTCGGCAACAGCCTCGCCTATGTGGACGGGACCTCCTACACCAGTTTTTCTGGCTTCCTGGCCGTGGAGAAGAAGCTCAACAGCGAGCACTGGCTTAACCTTGCGGCATTCAACAACTACCAACAGCGCGGCATGCAGTCGAGTTCCGTGCAGGAGGCTTACGACCTGCTCGACAACCACTACTACAACGCCAACTGGGGCTGGTACCAGGGCAAGCAACGCAACGCCCGTATCCGCACGGTCTGCGAGCCGGTGATCATGCTGACCCACAACTTCACGCCCGCCAACAACAAGGTCATTGTGCAGACCAACCTTTCCACCTCATTCGGCTTCAACAACGCCACCTCGCTCAACTGGTACGACGCGCAAGATCCGCGTCCCGACTACTACCGCTACCTGCCGAGCTATCAGATCGACAACGGCGACACCTCCCAGGCCTACTATGATGTGCTGGCCCTGTGGCAGAACAACGTCCAAAGTTACACGCAAGTCAATTGGGACAACCTCTACGAGGTCAACCAGTTGGCCGCGATGCAGGGCAAGCGCGCCCAATACATGCTGGAGAACCGCCGGATGGACCACTTCCAAATCGGCGCGAACACCACCCTCAACTGGTCCATAGATGATCACTGGAAACTCTACGCGGGCGTCAGTCTCCGCGGCATCAACCAGCGCAACTACAAGACCATCGCCGACCTGCTGGGCGGCAGCTTCTGGCTGGATGTCGATAAGTTCTCGGAGGGCGACTTCCCCGAAGACCAGAACGTGCAATACAACGACCTGCAGCACAAAGGGGACTCCCTTCGCGAGGGCGACGTATTCGGCTATGACTATGACTACCAAGTATTTGAAATGAAAACATGGGGATTGGTCAAAGCCAACTACAACCACTGGGACTTCTACTTCGGATTGCAGGTGGGTGCCACGCAGCTGTGTCGTGTGGGACACATGCAAAACGGCCGCTATCCCGACGAGTCTTTGGGCAAATCGGATGTCAGGACCTACATGGACAACGGTGCGAGAGCGGGTGTCACCTACAAGATCAACGGTCGCAACTACATCGTGCTGAACGCATTAGGGGAGACTAAATCCCCGAACATCCTCAACTCGTTTCTCTCTCCGCGTATCAACAACAGATATGTGGAGGGGCTGACCAACGAGAAAGTATTCTCCGGCGATTTGTCCTACGTGTTGAACTACCCGGGCATCAAGATGCGCATCACGGCCTTCGCCACGAAGGTCAACGACGCCTCGCGCCTGATCAGCTTCTACCATGACGACTTCTCCAGCATGGTCAACTACGCCATTTCCGGCATCGACCAGCGCTTCATCGGCATCGAGGGCGGCGCGGACATCAAGTTAGGCAGCATGTTCTCCCTGGTCCTGGCCGGCACATGGGGCGACTACCGCTACACCGACCGCGCGCATGTGACGATGAACGCCGACAACGGCACCGACTTCGACGGGCAGATGGAGCGCACCGTCTATTGGAAGAACTACCACGTCGCAGGTTCGCCGCAGGTGGCCGCCACTGCCGGGTTGAAGTTCAACTACAACTACTGGTGGGTGAACCTCAACTGCAACTGGTTCGACAAGATCTACTGCGACCTGAACCCCGAGCGCAGGACCTCCACCGCCCGCGGCTCCCTGGACGAGAATTCCGAGCTCTACCACCAGATTGCGGACCAGACGCGTTTGCCCGGACAGTTCACGATGGACATTTCCGTGAGCAAGTCGTGGCGCATCCAGCACAAATACAACATCGGCTTCAACGCCAGCATCACCAACCTTCTGAACAACAAGAACCTGGTGACCACCGCGTGGGAGCAGTACCGCTTCGACTACACCAACTTCGATGTCAACAAATACGCCAACAAATACTACTACGCCTTCGGCACCACCTTCTATGTGGGCATTAATTTCCAGATGTAATCACAATGACTCATTCATACAAACATAATTCCTCAAGCAGCCTCGGAGAGGCAACACGCGCGAAGCGCAATTTGTAAAAAAAAACAGCTTCCTTGAGCAGCCTCGGAGAGGCAATACGCGCGAAGCGCAATTAACCCCACACAAGCGCAGCGCAGTGTGGGGTGGTAAAAGAAGCCACACAAGCGCAGCGCAGTGTGGGAAGCAACACACAAGCGCAGCGCAGTGTGGGGACACCAACGAAGAAAAACCAAAAATATGAAAAGAATAACCATACTACTAACCCTCATCGCGGCCATTCTCACCGGTTGCGACACAGAACCGGATGTGGCGCCCATGCCGACATTCCTCGGCTACGCCAACACCACCATTGCCGAGTTGCTCGCCATGCACGAAATCGGTTCGGAAGACTCCTACGATTCCATCCCCATGGGCTCCAACATTGTCATCTGCGGCTACGTCTCCACCAGCGACGAATGGGGCAACAATTACAAGTACATCAACATCGAGGACGAGACCGGCGGCATCCAGATCAAAATCGACAACAAAGCCCTGTTCCACAAGTACAGCGTCGGACAGCGCGTGTACGTGAAATGCGACGGCTTAGTGCTGGGCGACTATCGCAAGCTGCCGCAGCTCGGTCTTTGGGCCAACGACCAGATGCAGCCCATCCCCAACTTCAAGACCTACCTCTACCTCTTCCCCGACGGTTCCCCCATGGGCGCCCCCACCCCCATCGATATGACCACCATCCCCTCTGCCAATGAGATCCCGTCCACCATGTACAACTGCCGTGTCCGTCTGATAGACGCCACATTCGTGGAGGGCGGCATAGCCAGCTTCTCGGAAGCCGGCGCCGCCACCAGTCACGAGATCAAGATGGCCGACGGCACCTCCATCGTGTTGAGGACCAGCAACTACGCCAAATTCGCCAGGGAAACACTGCCCACCGGGACAGGCAACATCACCGGCATCCTCACCCGTTACAACAACACCGTGCAGATTGTCATCAACAATCCGGACGATCTGGAGAACTTCACCGTCCCCGAAACACGGCAGACCGTCTTCAGCGTCAACTACGCCAACGCCTTCAACGAAGGCTGGATCAAGACCGGCACGGGCAACCCGTGGCAGACGATGGTCAACACCAACTTCAGCGGCTTCTACGTCAGCCCGTCCGCCGACGAGGACTATTTCCTGATCTCCCCCTCCATCAACCTCGGCAGCGTCAACAGCCCTGAGCTGAGCTTCACGCACCGCTCCCCCCAAGGCTTCGACGCCACCACGATGATGTGCTTCTACACCACCGACTACACCGGCGACGTGAGCACCACCCAGTGGACTCCGCTGCCCCTCAGTGCCGGCAACGGCACCACGATTTCCGTGAACGAGCTCATCGCGCTGTCCCAAGGCGCGCAGAGCTCCAATTTCCGCCTCATGTACCACATCACCAACGCCCCGTCGTCATGGTATCTGTCGGACATCAAGATCACGGGATTGGTGCAATAGCGTCAGCCAAAATGAACACCCAATAATATTAACATCAATCCCTAAGCAGCCTCGGAGAGGCAAAACGCGCGAAGCGCAATTAACCCCACACAAGCGCAGCGCAGTGTGGGGATAAAAAAAATGAATATATGAAAAAGAAAACACTCTTTGCAATCATCGTCTGCATGGCATTGGCAGGCTGCAACCGCTGGGAAGCCCCCGAATTCGAAGTGCCGGTGTATGACGGTCCGGCGGCCAACAAGACCATCGCCGACATCAAGGCGATGCACACGTCGTTGGGCACCAACACACAAGATTCCATCTGCCGTTACGACGAGCAGTTCATCGTGAAGGCGGTGGTGGTGAGTTCCGACGAAGGCGGCAACTGTTACAAATACCTCACCATCCAGGACGAGACCGGCGGCATCGAAATCGCCATCGACCGCTCCAGTCTCTACAACGATTACCCCGTGGGGCAGACCATCTACCTGAACTGCGCCGGTCTGATTGTGGGCGACTACCACAACAAATACCAGGTCGGCTGGATCTACGACGGTTCCGTTGGCCGTATCGCGCCTGTCGCGTTGCCGCGCTACATCAGCAAGGATGGCGTCCCGGACCCCGACAACCCGTTGGTGGCACATCCCATCGAAATCAAAGACGCCAACGACCTGACGGCAGAGAACGTGAACTGCCTCGTGAAGATCGACGGATGCAGATTCTCCCCGGCCGAGGATGGTCTGCCGTTGGCCAACAACGACTTCTCCACCGACCGTGTCATCACCTTCAACGGCACGAGCGTCACCGTGCGCACCAGCAGCTACGCCTACTTCCGAAACATCCTCATCGACGCCAGCAAAGAGTACTGTCTGTACGGCATCCTGAGCATCTACAACAAGGATTACCAGCTGACCTTGCGCACCAAGGACGACATCCAGACGGCTTCCTCTTCCCAGGAGGTGGTGCTGGCCGACCTGACCTTCAACGAGAACAGCCTCACCACGGGCGGTTGGTCGCAGAGTCCGAACAACGATTCTTGGAAATACCAGACCTATAACGGAAACAATTTCCTCTACCACAACGTCAGCGGGACGGAGTGCGATGACTGGTTGATTTCACCTGAGATGGACCTTGGCAGCCTGAGCGGCGCGATGCTCTACCTCGACCACCAGAACAACGTGGGCGGCAGTCCGGCGACCTACTATCAGGTCTATTACTCCACCACCTACAGCGGCGGTGATTTCAACCCGGGCGAGTGGACAGCCTTCAACCCGAACCTGAACAATTTCCCGAGCAGCTTCGGTCTGAGCAACGGTCTTGACCTGAGCGCCATCGGCAACCAGAAGTTCCGCATCGCGCTACGCTACCGCAAGAGCGGCAGCGTGGACGGCACCCGCTGGGCCGTGCGCGGCGTGAAAGTGGTGAAATCAGATAATTAGAGGATTGGAAAAAGGTCGTTCCGGACAATTCAGTCCCATACCGACCTTTTCTTTTGCCTATTGCCTATTGCCTATTGCCTATTGCCTATAACCCCCAAACAAAGCAGGTCGCCCCGAACGGAACGACCTGCTTTGTTTATTATCGGTTATCCTTCATTCTGAATCCCGGATCATCCGGCGACCGCCGAGACGGCGTTGTGGAAGATATGGGTGTTCATCAGCACGTAGCAGCCGGCACCGGCGAGGTAGCCGAGTAACGCATACGGGGTGATTCTCTTCAGATACCAGATGAAGTCGATCTTCTCCATGCCCATCACAGCCACACCAGCGGCTGATCCGATGATGAGAAGGCTGCCGCCCGTACCGGCACAGTAAGCCAAGAAAACCCAGAACACGTGATCAATCGGGAAACTGTACATACCCATGGCACCGGCCACCAACGGCACATTGTCAATGATGGAGGACAAAATACCGATGATCGTGTCTATGAGGTAATAGTTGCCGTTAAACGTACTGTCGAGCGTGCTGGCGAGCAGGGAAAGATGACCTGCGCTCTGCAAGCCCGCCACTGCCAACAGGATACCGAGGAAGAAGAGAATACTGGGCAGGTCAATACGCGTGAGCGCACCGGCAATGGTGTATTCGACCATGTCCTTGTCCTTGTTCGTGTTGCTCAGAATCTCGGTGACAATCCACAGGACTGAAAGTCCCATCATAATGCCCATATAGGGTTTCAGGTGGGTCAGAATCTTGAATACCGGGACGAAGATGAGAGCGGCGACACCCAGGAAGAAAATCAAATTGCGCTGCCATTTAGGCACGATTTGGACACTCTCGTCCTTCGGGCGTTTCGACTCATCGATTTCACCCTTCTCCACAAAGGAGACCACAATCAACGGGATAACCATGGAGATGAGGCTCGGCACAAAGCATTCGAAGATCACACTGCCTGTAGAGACCTTACCGGCAATCCAAAGCATGATGGTGGTCACGTCGCCGATAGGGCTCCATGCACCGCCCGCGTTGGCCGCCAAAATCACCATGCCGCCGAAAAACCATCGGTCGTGCTGCTCAGGCAGCAATTTCCGCAACAACGCAACCATCACGATGGCGGTGGTCAAATTGTCAAGAATAGCGGAGAAGAAGAAGGTGATGAAGCTCAGGATCCACAGCAACTTCACCTTGCTGGTGGTCTTAATGTTGTCCGTGATGATGTTGAAACCTCCGTATGAGTCAATGAGTTCCACCACCGTCATGGCACCCATCAGGTAGAAAAGGATCTCGGCGATGTCGCCCAAATGGTGGATCAGTTCATGCGTGGTGAGGTAATCAATGAACGGGTGAACCGAACCGGGATTCTCCAGTTTAAAGGCCTCGTAACCTGAACCGAAATTCGCCGCATTATAAATATCGGGACCGGACAAGATGTAGATGGTCCAGATCGTGACACCCGTAAAGAGGGCGAATGCCGTCTTGTTGATTTTCAACGGATGTTCAAGGGCAATACAAAGATAGCCGATGACAAAAATGGCGATCATTAAGTAAAACATAATACTATGAATTTAATGAATGTTAGAATAAGCTAAAGGAAACACCCAGCGACATCGGGCGGATCTTCGGGCCCTTGTTGTCGGCGAAGAGCGGAGTCACCTGGAAGCAGTAATAGACATCCACGAACTTCCAGCCGATGCGCGTGTAAAAGTCGATATTATATTTCATTTTGTGGTAAACCATCTTGTTGATATAGACGGCCGTGTCGGAGGGGTTGGAGGGATTGGACCCCTTGTAATCCTGGTTGACGAGCGCGACCCAGCCGGCGCGGGCGCCGACGGAGAACTTGAAGCCGTTGGGATGGCGGTAGCGGAACTCCAGAGGCACGTTCAGACTCAGGTAGTTCATGCTGACGTGGTTATAACTCACCCCTTCGGGCAGCACATAGTATTTCATCAGATCATTGACCTTGTCGTATTGCAGCAGGGCGTTGCTGTATTGGGTGTAGTAGCTCACGCCGATACCGAGGCCGATGGCAATGGGTTTCTTCTTGATTTTGAAGTCCCAGATGGCGGAAAAGTTCACGCCCGGGTCGAATTTCATGTGCTGCACCTGGACGGGCATGCCCATCCAGAACGTGTGGTAAACGTCTATGACAAAGCGGTCGCGGAACACCACGAGAGGCTCATCGACGGTGTCCTTCGGGGTGGTATAAGGGGTTTCGGGGGTCTGCGCTGTCAGCAGCGAACCCGCGCAACAACATATCACTACTACGGTCAAAAATAATCTCTTCATTGCTATTAAATATCAAACTGCAAAAGTACAATTTTTTTCATCACGAAAAAATCGTATATTCGCGGTCTGAAAATAATTGGAATCAAGATTATAAAACATTAAAATTCAGAAAGATATGACAAAAAACGTAAAATGTCTCATCATCGGTTCCGGCCCTGCAGGATACATGGCCGGCGTATATACAGCACGTGCCGACCTGAAACCCCTCCTCATTGAAGGGATGCAACAGGGCGGTCAGCTGACCATCACCAACGAAGTGGAGAATTTCCCGGGATTCCCGGGTGGCGCGGGCGGTCCGGTCATCATGGACAAGCTGCGTGAGCAAGCACTGAAACTGGGCGTGGAGATGCAGCCCAAGAGCGTCGCGAAGGTCGATTTCAGCAGCCGGCCGTTCCACTGTCAACTGGATGACGGCGAGGAGATTATCGCCGAGACGGTGA
>JAEEIG010000120.1 GCA_016281255.1 Bacteroidales bacterium | reverse complement strand
CCATTAAATACAAACCAATAAAAAACAACAAAAAAATGAAAAAGTCTTTTAAATTCCGTTCGGTGGCTTTCGCCGCCATCATGGCTCTCGGCAGCCTCGCCAGTGTCTCCTGCGACAAGGAGAATGACATGCTCGACATGCAGACCCCGGGTACAACGTCCATGAAGACCGACTCGCAGTCCAATCCCGGCGTCAGAGCCATCTTCCTCATCGACGAGATGTTCCACGATTCGATGGGTCGTTGCTGGCACATGAAGGGCAGCGGCAGCTGGATTTATGTCAACGGCGATCGCAACGGTGTGCACCTGAATGTGAAGTTCAAACAGTGTGGCCAGGATTATTCCTACTACTTCAAGGGCCAGGCCATCTGGAACCTCACTTCCGATCCCACGCAGTTCAGACTCATTGCCGACGAGGGTGCTCCCGAGCCCACGCGCCTGGTGTGGTTCGTGATGCGCGAATACTCGTACTATCTGCTCTACCACACGGGTCAGGGTTCGGCAAAAAACGTCAGCGAAGCCGAGGATGGAATCCACTTCCCCATCGAGCAGCAGGAGTTCACGGACATGAACAACACGACCTGGACGGTGTGGGGCGGCTACTACGAGCTGCTGGGCCGTCGTGCCATCCGCTTCGACATCAAGTTCTATCCCACCTACAGCACCAGCCGCGTTTCCATCCGTCACTTTGTGGGCACCGTCACCTTCGACCTCAATGGAGGCTACGTGGTTACCGGTGGCGACTTCCGCATGACCGACGAGATTCGCGAGTTCCTGCGCGACTTTGCGAGATATTACTTAAACCACTAGGAATCTTCCTGTTTCCATTAAACACTTTTTGCAACGGCAGCCGCACATTGTGCGGCTGCCGTAGTTTTTTTAGTATGTTCTGCGTCGGTGGGGACTATTCGCTGAGGCTGCGGTATTTGTCCACCTCGCCTTGGACGCTCTTCACGTTGTCGTGGGCGGCTTCGACGTCCTTCTGGGCATCGTTTTTCTTGTCTTTGCTCTTGGCTACGTTGGCCTCGAGTTTCTTGATTTCGTCCTGCAGTTCGGCAATTCTCTCCTTGTATTTCTCAATCTGTTTCTTCTTGTCGGCAATCTTGTCCTCGTCTTTCTGGATGTTCTTGTCGAGTTTCTCCACCGTGCCGACGGCCGAGGCGTGGGCCTTCTGGGCCTTCTTCAGGTAGCCCTGCTGGGTTTCCATGTGGCCGCGGGCCTCAAAACGCTCCACATCCTTCACGAATCCCGCGAGGAACAGACGCAGGTTGTCCTGTATCTTCTCCTGTTTGACGGTGAGGTCGGTGGGGATGACGCAGGCCGTCACCACCGTCTTCTTCTTGCTGTCTTTCTCCAGCTTGATGTAGAAGTTCACGGGGTCGGCATAAATCTCGTCGAAATGCTGGTTGAGGGCGGCGAGGAAGCCCTCTACCTTCTTGATTTTGAGGTCGGCTTTGTCGAGTCGCTCCTCGAGGGCGTCCTCCACCAGGTCGATGTTCTTCTCGATGGTGACGGTGAATCCCGGAATGACCAAGTTGGCGACCTGGACATCCTTCTTCTCCACCTTCTGGGCGAAGGCGGCACCGAAAGCCAGCAGCAGCGCCGGCAGCAGAATAAGTTTCTTCATCATGGCTTCTTGGGTTTTAAGTTGGTTATTTATGCAATTTATGGTTGTTTCAAAGTGCAAAGGTACAAAATTTTTTCAAAATGGGGGAAAAAGTAAATACTTTTAACGGTGAATGTTTTCATTTTAAACGGCGAATTTTACGAATTTTGCGAAGCTACGCAGGTCAATTTTTGGCTAATTACTCGAATGCTGGCGCAGGTCTTTTTGTTCTCCCGCTGCGCGAAATCCATAAATCCTATAAATAATTGCCTTTCGGGGATTGTCCGGGTGCGGGGCTGGGAGAATCTGATAAATCTTTTCTAAGGTATCGCTGGCTGCGCGCGATGGATTGGTTTATGCTAACGCAGGACTTTCTTTTACTTGAATTGTCGTGAATTGTTCGTGAATTTTGTTTTAACGGCGAATGACTCGAATTTAACGAAGCTACGCAGGTCAATTAGAGGGCTAATTACTCGAATGCTGATGTAGGTTGTTAAAATTTTCTCGGGCAAATGTTAATTTCTCGGAGTTGACTCGGAGTTGAGTCGGAGTTGACTCGGAGGAGGGAGGTGAAAGGTGAGAGGTGAAAGGTGAAAGGTGAGAGGTGAAAGGTGAGAGGTGAAAGGTGAAAGGTGAGAGGTGAAAGGTGAAAGGTGAGAGGTATTACTCGAATGGGTTTGTTAGGGTGTATTTTCATGGTAAATACGCTTTTGTTTTGTTTGGTTTACTGGGGTTTGTGTATCGTTGTGGCGCCAAACGATGATGCAAAGATACGTAGGTGGGAGTGCGGTCTACGAATATGAACGACAATTTTTTACATCTTTTTTTTACGTGAATTATCGTATAATTAGCCGTTAATTATTGTCTTGCATTACAGCATTTTACCACACGGCGCGTTGGTTTTCTCACCACAGGTCGTGGGACAGTTGGGACAGTTGGGACAGTTCAAAATTGAGGTATGCAAAGTCAAAAGTAAAATTTTATATTTATATATAAATATATAAATATAAAGAGTATTTTGGGTATATCATGGCTTAAAAAGTAACTGTCCCAACTGTCCCACTGTCCCAAAATGCTATATCTTTTTTCTGGAAAATATTGATTCTATTTAAGTTAACAATTTCCTACCTATACGGAAAATGTTGACTTACGCTACTGGAAAATGTTGACAAACTTTACTGAGATGGTTGATACTTTTCCTGAAAAGGTTGACAGTTGCAGGTCTTTGTTCTCCCGCTGCGCGAGATCCATAAATCTGGTAGATCTTTTCCTATGGGGATTGTCCGGGTGCGGGGACGGAGAATCTGGTAGATTTTTCTAAGGTATCGCTGACTACGTGCGATGAATTGGTTTATGCTGGCGCTGGCCTATGTTCTCCCGCTGCGCGGTTTCTTCTTTCAACGTTAATTATCGTCAATTAACCGTTAATTATCTTCAAACTCAATCAGAATGAAAAGAATAGAAAAGAAACGGCGAATTTAACGACCCCCAACGGGGTGATGAACACCGCTGAAATTAATTAAATGTAGTGAATAATTACGCTAATTGGCTGGCGCAGGTCAATTTAGGGACTAATTACTCGAATTTGCTGGCGCAGGTCTTTGTTCTCCCGCTGCGCGAGATCTGTAAATCTTGTAGATTTTTCCTTTTGGGATTGTCCGGGTGCGGGGACGGAGAATCTGGTAGATTTTTCTAAGGTATCGCTGGCTGCGCGCGATGGATTGGTTTTAAGTTAAAATTAACAGATGCGGAGTGAGAGTTGATAGGGCGTTGATAGGGAGTTGATAGGAAGGTGAAAGGTGAAAGGTGAGAGGTGAAATGAAAAATGAAAAAGGAGAAATGAAAGATGAGAAATTAGAAAGGTGAAATTAGAAATGAAAGTTATGTCTAAAATGGGTGCGAGGGGGGGGTTTTGGATAGAAAATGGCTTCGGAATGGGGTTGGGAAGGTGAAAGGTGAGAGGTGAAAGGTGAGAGGTGAAAGGGGAAAAAGTGTTGAAACGAGGGGCGAAAGGGTGCTTTTTGAGACCTTTTTGAGGGGAAAATGGATGGTTTCTGAGACTTTTCTGGAAGTAGGAATGGATAATGTCGATT
>JAEEIG010000119.1 GCA_016281255.1 Bacteroidales bacterium | reverse complement strand
GACGAAAGAATACAAATGGAGTGATATTGATCACATTAGTTCTCAACTGGTTGCTGATTCCGCGCTTTGACTATATGGGCGCGGCCTGGACCACCTTCGCCTGCTACCTCTCCATGATGGTCGTTTCCTACCTTCTCGGTCAGAAGTACTACCACGTGGATTACGACCTCAAGCGCATCTTGTTCTACCTTGTTTTTGCAGTCGCCGTCTATGGTCTGAGCGTCGGTGTCAACCGCCTCTTCGGCATCGAAAGCGTCGGTGTCCGCCTGGCGGTCAACACGGTGATTTTGGTCGGGTATTTGGGAGTGCTGGCGTGGATGAACCGGGAAGAGCTTAAAAAGTTAGTAGTTAGAAGTTAGTAGTTAGCAGTTGTAACGGGAGGTATCAGATAAACTTTCGCGTGCCGGAGGCACGAAAGCTCAATAACCCCATACAAGCGTAACGCAGTGGAGCGCAGTGTGGGGTAGCGGAAGCGACGCGGGACAGGCGTGCAGGATGCACGCTACAAACTCAGGAGCAAGTTGTTTGTCGTTTACCTATGATGCTGTGAAACAGTCGAATACGAAACGTCGAAAACTTTTTCTTTCAACAAACTGCAACCTTTTGAGTTTTTTGCATCATAATAACAGACAATGTTGTTATTTTTGCAGCGTCGTTTTCTTCAGATAATGTTTAATGGACTTTGCATCATCTGCGAAAACGATGTAAATAGTGACCAACCAGAAGTCCCCTATAATATGAAAAAAGCAATATCAAAAAGTTTTTCCGAATACAAAACAGCGAAAATACTATTGATTGTCTCTGTCTTTTTGTGGGTGGTTTTCGTTATGGTGCGCTTGTTGCTTCCTAAAGGGACTTTTCTAATTGGACAAGCCGACGGCTGGCTGTTTGCTGCAGTGATGCTTCTTTCTTGGATTTCGTGCGGCTTTTGGTTGGCAATCCTTATCCGCCAGTGTCATTGGGGTGTCAAAATGGCTTCATGGTTTGCTTATAGTTTTGCTACGATAGGCTGGTTATTCCTTTTTTATGGTGTAGGCTATGTCAAATTAGGCGTGCTACCCGACTGGTACGTCAAAGCCCAAAACAACAAACAGTATGCCATTAGAGGCTATTTTGACTGTTCGTTTTATACGATGTCCCTATATCATAAAGAGGGCCTCTTGGAACGTCCTGTTTGCTTCCTTGACTATTATTATGATGTGGAAGACCTCACTTTATCTGTATTTGAAGACCATGATTCTGTCGTGGTAAAATGCAAAGACCTTTCGACTCAAACAAAACGGACCGATATATACCATTTCGACGGTAGCCTATACGAGAACATTATTTTGGACGAATAATCGTATCTTTGCTCCCGAATTCAAAAACGGGAAAAAAATGACAAAACATGTAAAAACCCTGATGTCGATTTGTTTGTGCGTAATGTCGAGTGCGTTGTGTATCGGACAGAACGTGAAGATTTACGACACCTCCAATTCCGGACTGATGGACAATGACCTTTGGGCCGTGGTAGTGGATCATGACGGCAACAAATGGTTGGGTACCCTCAAATACGGGTTGATCAAATTCGACGGCGATACGTTCACCGTTTTCAACAAAGAGAACTCCGCCATCAAAGGCGATTGCGTGACGATGCTGTTCGTGGATTCCAAAGGGAACCTTTGGGCAGAATATTCACGCCCGGAAGAGGGTGTCGTCAAGTTTGATGGTGAAAATTGGACGGTTTTCACAGCTGCCAGCTTGGGAGTTGAAAACATAGATGTGCGAGACATCCGCGAAGCCTCCGATGGAGCCATATGGTTCGCTTTTCCTGGTAAAGCTGTGATTTACAAAGACGGATCTTGGTCCACCATGAAAATCCCCTACGAAAATATTCTCTGCATGGATGTCAGGGAAGACGGCACCATCGCCGTGGGTTGCGATATGCAGCTGCTCATTTTCTCGAACGGGAAATGGAAAAAATACACGGAGAAGAATTCCGAACTGCAATTGGGCACCATCCGCGGGCTGAAGTTCCGTCCCGACGGCGCCTTGATGATCGGTTATGGCGGCGGTTTCGGCGGCGGTGGACTTTCCGTGCTGAGCAGCAACCTCAAAGTGTGGACCCATTACAACAAGTCCAACTCTCGGATTCCCGACCACCATATCCGTGACATTGAATACGACGGCAAAAACTACTGGATGGCCTCAAACAACGGATTGGTGAAAAAGGACGGGGCTGACATCTCTGCGGTTTTCTTCAGGGAAGGGATGTTCAAAAATGTGATCTCCGACATCACCCTCGAGGGCAAAACCCTATGGATTGCCACCAATTTCGGTCTAATCAAATATGAACCATGAGGTTTTTATGACAACTAGGAAGAAGGGGTAATACCATAGGGGCGAATAATTATTCGCCCTTACAACCTGGAATTTTGTCAACATTTGTGTCCGTAAAAATTTGTATTTTTGTCACCAGATTTCTCATCTGGTTATTTTGACGTAGTCAATCGCAAATACAGGTGAAAAATTCGAGAATGAAAAATAGAAAGAACGATATAGTATTAAATTAAAATCAAAACGCTTATGAAAAAAAATGTACTGTTTTTGGCTGCGATGTTTGCGATAACATCCTTTGTGACAGCGCAAACCGTTGTCTTCAGCGACAACTTTGATTCTTACCCGGTGGGCAGCCGCCTTGCCCAAGTTAATTCAGCTTGGACAACATGGACCAATGCGCCTGGTGGAAGTGACGATGGCGTTATTTCCAACGCTCAGGCTTATTCCCAACCCAATTCATTGTTTATTGAACAGGGAATAGACCAAGTCTTTCCTTTCAACAATTACACCAGCGGACACTATATCATCGAATTTAAACTTTATATTCCCTCTCCGACTCAGAACCCTACAGGTCCGGGTGCCTATTTCAACGTCCAGCACATCTTGCACAGCCAAGGGGCTTTTGAGTGCCGTTTCGACAACGATGGTATAGGGCGTCTCATAGTGGGCAACGGACAGGCCAGCTTTAACTATACCTTTAACACATGGATTCCTGTCCAAATCGATATTGACATGGACAACGACCAGGCCTCCCTTACCATTAACAACAATCTCATTCACAGCTGGCCATTTCACTATACTACAGCTACAACCACAGGAGACAATCGGTTAGATGGTATCAATATATGTGCAGGAACCGTTTTGAGAAAGATCTTCTATGTGGATGATTTTGTGGTGACCGAGGTTTCCGCTGCGCAATTCGGCGAATTTGAAGTCTCTCCGGAAAGTTTGTTAATAGGCATGGCTTCCAATTCCACAGCTGCAGAACCGATTATCATGGGCAATCCCGGTGCAGGTGTCACCAATTTCAGAGTTGTTACTACTTACGACATCCCGAACCCTAACCCCACTTCAACGGGAGTGACCGACTTTCATTATTACCAAGCTCAATCTCCCTATCAAACTATCATCTCCTATGTTGGTTCTACCCAAGATCTCGCTGTGGGTGTCCCCTCCTCCGCATTGCAGTCGCATATCGGAAAAAAGCTTAACGAGATTGATGTTTACTTTTCCAGCAGTGTCGCCAACCCCAAGATACGTGTATATGCCATGAGCGACATGCTCGTCCATAAGGGTCCTGGCGAAGTGGTTTATGAACAGACCTTCACACCCGTGGACGGATGGAACCACATACAGCTCACAACGCCTTACTTGATTGATGGAAGTGACCTTTGGTTTGGGATATCCTACGTGGAAACGGGCATAGGCGGCCACATCTACTTGGACGGTTATCCGGCTAACGAGTATAGCAATTGGGCCAATAATGGCCTTGGTTGGCAAAACCACTTCACCGGCTACGACTACAATCTGATGATTGGCGGTAAAATAGACGGAACTCCCATCACCCCGTGGCTCTCTATGGAACAACCCGACGGCACCATCGCCCCCGGCAGCACCGTTACGGACAATGTTATCGTGAACACCACTGGCATGAATCTTGGCGAAACCCACACCGCCAAACTGCATTGCTACTCCAGCGATCCAGATAACTGTGAGGTTGTGATACCTGTCACCCTCAATATCACATCCGTTTCCGTCAACGAACACAACCAGGTCGAGGTGAGTGTCTATCCGAACCCGGCTACCGACTATCTGCAGGTGAACTCCGAGATTATTGAGCGAGTGGAGATCCACAACATGATGGGTCAAAAGGTGTTCGACGGCTTCTATGGCGACAGCCATGTGGTGATTCCCACCGACGGAATGGCTCCCGGCACCTATGTTGTGACCGTGACTAGCAATGGCACTCAAATCAACAAACAGGTGGTTATCAAATAATTATCCTGTTTATTTTAAGGATTACGGGCGGAGAATCTCCGCCCGTTTTTTGTTTCCGGTTGGCAGGTCGTTCGCCTTCCAGAAACGAGTGCGCGTCTTTGCCGGGCGCATCGGCCACCTGACATTACACACAAATAGATTTTAGCGGAATTTTCCGCTTTTTTTTTCGAAAAAACGACCGCTTATATTTAAACATGATTGATTATCAATGTTTTATATTTCCTAAAAAATGTTAATTTTGCAACCGTCTTTTTAAGATATTTGTGATATGAAAATACTCTTTGTAGTGAACAACATTTTCTGCCAAGGCAACGGCCTTGACGCGTCCGCGCGCCGCACCATCAAGACGCTGCGGGGCTTAGGGCAAGAGGTGCGGGTGCTCTCCTGCGAGAACCTGGAAGATCCGGACGGTCCGCAGCCTGAATACCGACTGGAGGAATTCCATTTCCCGATATTCCAGCCCATCATCAAAGCACAGGGTTTCTCGTACGCCAAATGGAGGGGTCCGGTCATTGAGGAGGCAGTACGCTGGGCGGACGTCGTGCATCTGGAAGAGCCGTTCTTCGTCGAACATGCGGCCATGAACTGCGCCAAAAGACTCGGGAAACCCCTCACGGCGACCTATCACCTGCATCCCGAGAACATCTTCTTCTCGCTCGGCCTGTGCAACTGGCCACTCCCGAACAACCTGCTTTTGAGGTACTGGACCCGGGTCTTTCTCAACAACTGCCAATATGTGCAATGTCCTACCGAAAACGTGCGGGAGCGGTTGAGCCGTTTCCACGTCAAAGCCCGTTGCATCACGATCTCCAACGGGCTGGTGCCCGACAAATGCATTCGTCCCGCGACACCTCCCGTGGATTATCTCGACGGGAACCGGCCGTTTGAAGTGATCTACATCGGGCGTCTTTCCGGCGAGAAAGACCAGCCCACGCTGATGGAAGCCATGCGTTATAGCAAACACGCGCACCGCATCCGGTTGCACTTCGCCGGGGGCGGCCCCAAAGAGAAGAGATACAAGCGTTTAACCGCAAAGCTCATGAAGGAAGGGGTGCTCCGATACGAACCGGTTTTCGGGTTCTACAACCACGAACAGCTACGCCAGATTGCCGCCAAAGCCGATCTGGCGGTGCACTGCGCCACCATAGAAGTGGAGGGGCTGAGCATCATGGAAGCCATGCAACAGGCCGCGGTACCCGTGATTGCCGTCGGACGTTGTTCCGGCACGTCGCAATTCGCCTTGGACGACCGCTGCAAATTCCCGGCGAAGGATCCGAAAGCCCTGGCAGCCCGCATCGACTACTGGCTCGACCATCCGCAGGAGCGCTGGGAGATGGGGTTCAGACACGCCGAATCGATGGAAAAATACGACATTGTCCATAGCGCGGAACGCCTCGTGGAAATGTTCCGGGCGGCGATTGACAAAAACAAAACCAAATAATCACTAAATCCAAGCAATGAAAATCCTATTTGTAGTAAACAACTTCTTTTGCGAAGGCAATGGCCTTGACGAGTCGGCAAGACGGACCGTGAAGGCGCTGCGGGAGGCGGGACAGGAGGTCCGGGTGCTTTCGGGCAAAAACCTCGAGGATCCCAATGGCCCGCACGCGGATTATGAGATGGAGAATTTCGATTTCCCCCTTGTGCAACCCATGCTCTCCTCCTTCGGCTACCATTTTGCCAAGTGGAAAGGGCCGCAGATCGAGGAGGCGGTACGCTGGGCGGACGTCATTCACATGGAGGAGACCTTCTTCCTCCACCGTGCCGCCATGAAATGGGCGTTGAAACTGGGCAAACCGCTCGTGGGCACCTACCATGTGCATCCGGAGAACATCATCTTCAACACCCTGGGGTTCCGCGGCGGTTTCCTGACATGCCAGCTGATCTTGCGCCACTGGTGCCGCGTTTTCTACCGCCATTACCTTTATATCCAATGCCCTACGGAGAATGTTCGCGAGCGGCTGGTCCGCCATCGCGTCAAAGCGCACTGTTTCACGCTCTCCAACGGTGTGATTCCCGACAAGTGCATCCGTCCGCTCACCCCGCCGGAGAACTATTTCGACGAGAACCGTCCGCTCGACCTGATCTACATCGGCCGAACCGCCGTGGAGAAAGACCAGCCGACGCTCTACAAGGCGATACGTCTCAGCAAGTACGCGAAACGTATCCGGCTGCATATTGCGGGCCGCGGTCCCAAGCTGAAAGAATACACGCGCATGGCCGAGAAGCTCTATGAGGACGGTGTGGTGGACTTCAAGCCGACCGTGGGCTACTACAACCGCGACCAGCTGCGCGAGCTGGCCGCCAACGCCGACCTGGCCGTCCATTGCGCCTACATCGAAGTGGAGGGCATGAGCATCACGGAAGCCCTCCAGCAGGCCGTCGTGCCCGTGATCGCCACCGCACGACACTCAGGAACCGCCGCCTACGCCCTGGACGAGCGCAGCAAATTCCCCTCGAAAAACGCCAAAGTCCTCGCCGAGCGCATCGACTACTGGTTCGACCACCCGCAGGAGCGCTGGGAGATGGGCTTCAAATACGCCGAATCGATGAACCATTACGACATCAACACCGTGGTCGCGAAACGGCTAATTGAGATGTATGAGGCGGCGATACGGGAGCAGGAAAACTAAAAAATTGTACTTTTGCAGCCAGTTTAGGCAATAGGCAAAAGTATAAGAGACATGCAAGGTTTAGTAACGAAATCCACAGGAAGCTGGTACTCGGTGTTAAACGAGGCCACGGGCGAGCGGTTGGAATGCCGCCTGCGCGGACAGTTCCGCATCCACGGCATCAAGAACACCAACCCCGTCATCGTGGGCGACCGTGTGGAGTACGACATCGAGAAGGACGGCACCGGGGTCATCACCCAGATCACCCCGCGCAAGAACTACATCGAGCGGAAATCCACCAACCTCTCCAAAATCCGGCACCTGATCGCCGCCAACATCGACACGGCCTTCCTGGTGGTCACCTTGCGCGAACCGAGAACCTCCCTGGGCTTCATCGACCGCTTCCTGGTGGCGGCGGAGGGATTCCGCATCCCGGTATGCCTGGTTTTCAACAAGATGGACCTCTACAACGAAGCCGAACTGGACGTGGTGGCGGAACTGTCGGATCTCTACCGGCACATCGGCTACCAGGTGCTGCACACTTCTGTGGTGACGGGCATGGGCATCGACGAACTGCGGGGGAAAATCTCCGGCAACGTCTGCCTTTTCAGCGGTCACTCGGGCACGGGCAAGTCGGCGCTCATCAGCGCCATCGACCCGGCCCTGAACCTGCGCACGGGCGACATTTCCAAGGTACATAACAAGGGGAAACACACCACCACCTTCGCGGAGATGTTCCCTCTGGCGGACGGCTACATGGTCGATACCCCCGGCATCAAGGAGTTCGGGCTGATACAGTACTCCAAAGAGGAAATCCGCGACTATTTCCCGGAAATACGGGCTTACAACAACCGCTGCAAGTTCGACGACTGCAGTCACACCCACGAGCCCGGCTGCAAGGTGCAGGAAGCCGTGGAAAACGGCGAAATCGCCCTGTCAAGGTATCTCAACTACATCGCCATACTGGAGGCCGACGACATGAAGCTGGCCGACTGGGAGCTGAGGTAGAGTTGGCGTTGGACGTTGGGACTTTTTTGGGGGTACAAAACAGCGGGTTTCAGGTTTCAGGAAAACACCTCGAAACTATGATCGTCGTAGAAGAAGACGATTTTCTGCAATTTCTTTTCCGGAGGAACCGGCTGGTGCTTGTCGCGTCTGACGGGCGCGGGTGCGACCCTGGCTTCGGCCGTCTTGCGGGTGCGGACGGGGGCCTCCTGAACACGCACGGGCGCCACGGGAAGAGCATTCGCCAAAGTTTTTTCCTCTTCGGGAGCAGACTCTTCCGTATCTAATTCATCCTCAACAGATTCGACGTCCTCATCCGACGTGGGCTCCGCCATGTTCTCCCGAGTATCGTCCAGATTCTCATATTCGCCGAACAGATCGGTCTGCCGCATCATTTTTGGATTCTCGACGGGTTGTTCTTTGGGGGTCGACTCGGGTTCAGGTAGCGGATTGCCGGCCTCAGGGGTGCCGACCGCCTCGGGGCGCATCATGCCCCCCATCCCCATGATGAGCCACTCGGTGGAAATTTCCGGATATTTGGCCAGGATTTTCTTTGCCACATCCAAGCTCGGCTGATTGCGTCCCGTTAACAAATGAGTCAGTCCCGAACGACTGATTCCAATCGTATCCGCGAAAGAAGCAGCGGACAATTGTGAATAGTTGATTACTTCTCTGATTCTATCTATCATATTATTACATTTGTATCCAAAACAACATTATAATCACAAATATCTGCAAAGATAATATATTTATGTAAACAACAACACTTATACGTCATTTTTCCAAACAAGTTACATCCGTACACCGACATTTATACAATCGTAACCCGTTTTCTTCATAATCCGTTTTGTTGAAAACAACCTATACTATCCATTGAAATAATCCTTGTAATGCTTTTTCAATCAAATGATTGATTTGTATTAAAATCTAAAATACTGAAATGTTGACAAATAGGTGATTTTATTTAATCCGGTAATTTAAGCACGTGATACAACACTTCGATTATTCGTCATTTTATATCTTATTAGAATTCGCTTTGATTTTCTTCGGTGGCAAATATGATCGGTTTGCCGACACACACCGCTGACAAAAGGTGTTGTTTACAAAAATATCACCGCTGTTCTGTTTGTGAATTCACATAAGCAATCAACATTGTTACATTTGTACTGTTTGTGTATGAGAATGTAATTGTTGTTTTTGTGGTCGTGTTTCGTTTGTTACTTTTGTTAATTTCAGGTCTTGACAATTCTGTTATGCCTTCCTTTTGTGGTTGTACAATCGTAACACCCTTGTTATATTTACAATCATTAATATTTAGTTATTTTCCATTTGCCAGCGACAGATCCCCTGCCCTTCCCGTAGCCCATCACTCGGGCCCGTCTCGGCGCATCGATTTCCAATTCCCGGTTTCCAATCCATAATTCCGCCTGCAGTCCGATTTCGTTTCAAATTTTCAATTCTCGACGCGATAAAAAAGCTATTTTTGCCGCCGTTTTTCGGGAGCCCTCTCCCACCCTGGTAGATTGTCTATTATCATTAAAGATTATGAAAGGTTTATACACATTCTTGCTCCTCACCTGTTCGAATGTCTTCATGACGTTTGCGTGGTACAGTCACCTGAAGCTGCAAAGCACAGCATGGTTCAGCAAGCTCTCTTTGCCGCTGGTGATTCTTTTCAGTTGGGGTATCGCATTGGTCGAATACAGTTTCATGGTGCCCGCCAATCGCATCGGCTTCATCGGGAACGGCGGTCCGTTCAACCTCTGGCAGCTCAAGGTGATCCAGGAATTCATCTCTCTGACCGTCTTCACCATCTTCATGCTGATATTTTTCAAGGAGCAGACCTTCACGGTCAATCATTTCATCGGATTCTGTTTTTTGATATTAGCGGTCTATTTCATCTTTAAAAAATAACTTCCTTGAGCAGTCCCGACAGGGACAAGAGCTCGGTAGTAGCCAGAGGTAAGCAAAGCGCACCCCCTGGAAATCGATTGATTACAAGCCGTTTACATCGGACGACATTTTATTCGTCGAAAAAAAGGGGGATGTTACAATAAAATTAACGAATATTCGTTAAATGTTCGTTTTTATAATGTATCATCAAGTTATATCGCCGATGAATAAAGATTTTACCCCTGTCGCGAAGAAAACGGTCAAAAAGGAGAAACCCTCGAGGAGAATCATCGAGAACATCCTGAATTATTCTAAGTCCCTCAGCGTCATCGCCGGGATCACGTCGCAGCCTTTGCTTTTCATCAACAACTGACCTTCCGGGATGCCGCATCGCGCCGTCATCGGTTTGGGCAGCAACCAAGGTTGTCGCGAGTTTTACCTTGCGCTTTCCATCCGGCTCATCGAATGGGAGGTTGGTTCTGTCGTGCAGTCCTCGTCGGTCATCGAGACGCCTTCATGGGGTTTCGAGGCGCCGTCGTTCCTGAACCAGGTGATTGTGGTCGACACCGGTCTTCCGCCGCTGCGTCTGCTCGACGCGCTGCAGTCCATCGAGCGCCGTCTGGGTCGCACGCAGAAGAGCACCGTGGTCGATGGGAAGCCCGTTTACCACGACCGCACCATCGACTTGGACATTCTGGATTACGACAGGATGCGCTATCAGGACGACCGTCTGACGTTGCCCCACCCGCGCGTCGCCGAGCGCGAGTTCGTGCTGGCGCCTTTGCGGGAGTTGGGGATCGACATCGGCCCGGACAACCAACAACCAACAACCAACAACCAACAACCAACAACCAACAACCAATAACCAATAACCAATAACCATTGAATGAAAATACCGTACAACTATGTTGTCGTTGAAGGCAGCATCGGGGCGGGCAAGACGACGCTCTCCACGATGCTGGCCCGGGATTTCAACGCCGAGCTGGTGCTGGAGCGTTTCGCCGACAACCCCTTCCTGGAGAAGTTCTACAAAGACCCCGAGCACTACGCGTTCCCGGTGGAGATGACCTTCCTCATGGACCGTTACCAGCAGCTCAAGAGCCTGCTCACCGCCAGAGACCTCTTCACCGACTTCGTCATCGGCGACTATTTCATCGACAAGTGCCTGCTTTTCTCCAAGAACAACCTTGCCAAGGACGAATTCTCGCTCTTCAAGAAGGTTTTCGACACCGTCGCCGGCTTTTTGCCCAAGCCCGACCTGATCCTCTACCTCTACACCGCCCCCGACCGGCTGCTCAAGCAGATCGCCAAGCGCAACCGGGCGTTCGAGAAGGGCATCACCGCCGAATACCTTTCCGGCATCCAGGAAAAATACCTCACCTATTTCAGGGAAAACCACCAGATCCCCATCCTGCTGGTGGATACCGAAAACGTGGATTTCGTGGAGAACACATCTGATTATCAATATTTTAAGAAACTGATTATGGAACAACACGACGCCGGGGTCCACCGCATCCTGTTTTAATTCACAATCCGTTCTTGAAAATATTTTTCACAAAACAGCAAACGTAGTCATTTTTTTACTACTTTTGCGAGGAATTTTAATAATGAAGAAATAAACAAAAAAGTTATATAACGTTATGAAAATTAGAAGGTTAATCTCTATTTTGATGGCAATCGTGGTGGTCGTTCTGGCCATTTTTGCCGCACGCAGCATCATGCGTCCCGAAAAATTCAAATCCGTTTACCAGCTCCGCAAGGAGGCCAACGTGCAGAATCTGATGGCCATCCGCAGCGCGCAGGCCGTTTACAAGAACGTGAACAAGGTGTATGCCGACAACATCGACAAGCTGGTCGATTTCGTCAACAACGGCACCGTGCAAATCGAGAAGAACGTCGGTAACTTCCCCGACACCATGAGCGAGGCCCAGGCCTTCAAGCTCGGTTTGATCCACAAGGAGATCGTCACCGTGCCCGCCATCGAGAAGATCTTGGACATCGACCACAAGATCCCGAAAGAGAGCTACAAGCATTTCCAGTACATCCCCTTCTCCAACAAAGAGAAAAAGTACGAAATCCAGACCGACTCCATCGCCAGCAAGACCTACACCATCCCGGTCTATCGCATCGATGTGCCGTTGGAAGACATCTTGATCAACATGGACAAATCCATCACCCCCGAGAACGCCGGTCCGCTCTCCAAGCTGTGGAACAAGATTTTCTACAGCAACCTGTCTGAAGAGGATCAATACAAATCCCTGTACGAGCCTCTGTACATGGGTTCTTTGACAGAAGCCAGCACTGCCGGCAGTTGGGAATAATCCTGCTTATGAAGAGTTCATTTCAAGCATATTATGGAAAATCCATTCGCATTGCGCCGGATGGATTTTCGTTTTTTAAGACATCGCCCAGAGGGCTGGCCGTCAAGAGTTTCCCGCGCACTTCCGATGCGCTGCTCTCCACGGAGGCGCCGCTGTTTTTCGGCACTGGGGAGAAGGTCGCCGTGATCGCCGCCCAGCACATCCCGATGCTGGTGCCCACGGAACTCTACCTGCCCGGAAAGGGCCGCGAATACTTGGACCTGCAATACGACACCTCGCGGCTCGGGGCCACCCTCACCGACGACCTGGGCGCGTACCAGGCGGTCTATTTCCTGACGCAAAACGAGAAGGACACCCTCGACCGACTGCCATTCCCGCACGAGACCGTGTCGGAGACCACCCTGCTCTACCGCTTGCTGTGCGAGTGCAACGCCGAATCCGCGATGTTCGTCGCGCAAAACGCCGCTTTCACCGACATCGTGGCCGTCCAGAAGGGAGTGTTGCTCTTCGCGAACCGCTTCCAGTTGGCGGAACCCGCCGACACCTTATATTATATATGCAATGTCATCCAGCAGTTCAACCTGCACCGTCCGCAGCTCTGCCTCCATCTCTTCACGGAAGAGAACCATAAGCTGCCGCAACTGCTGAAAACCTACAAACTGAACCCCGTCATCCTCTAGAACATGCGAATCATCAGTGGAAAAAACCGCGGGCGGCATATTGTCGCACCCTCCAACTTGCCGGTGCGTCCCACCATGGACATGGGCAAGGAGAGTCTCTTCAACATCCTGAACAACTATTTCTATCTCGACAACGTGCGGGTGCTGGACCTCTTCTCCGGCACGGGCAACATCACCTACGAATTCGCCTCCAGAGAGGCGCTCTCGGTGGTGGCGGTAGATGAGAACCTGCTGTGCACCAAATTCATACAGAAGACCATCGACCAGCTGAACTACAACGACCAGGTGACGGTGATCCGTCAGGACGCCTTTGCCTACACCGCGTCGTGCCGGCAGAAATTCAACATCATTTTCGCCGATCCGCCCTACGACCTGCCTGACATAGAGAAGATTATCGACAACGTCTTCGAGCACGAGCTGCTGCTTCCCGACGGCTGGCTGGTGATGGAGCATTCCGGCAAGCACGACTTCTCGCAGCACCCCAAATTCTACGACCACCGTCGCTACGGGAAGCTGCATTTCTCCTTTTTTGTGAACATGTCTGACGAGGAAAGCGAGGCGGAAGATGGAAAATGAGAAGCGCTATCTGATTGTGGGACTGGGCAATGCCGAGCAGCAGTATGCCGGCACGCGCCACAATTACGGATTCGAGGTGGCCAATGCGGTGGCGGCGGAATTCAAGACCACCTTCAAGAGCGACCGGCTGGCCTACGTGGCGCGAGCCACCTTCAAAGGCCGGGAGCTGGTGATCCTGATGCCCACCACCTACATGAACCTGAGCGGCAAAGCGGTGAAGTACTGGCTGGCGGAAGAGAACGTCGCCGTTGACCACTGTCTGGTGATTTACGACGACATCGACCTGCCGTTAGGCATCTTCAAGATGAAGCCCAAAGGGGGCGGCGGCACCCACAACGGCATCGGCAACATCATCGAAACATTGGACCGCACCGACATCCCGCGCATGCGTTGCGGCATCGGCAAAGACTACGCCCAAGGCTACCAGGTGGACTACGTGTTAGGGCGATTCTCCACCGAGGAGCTGAAGCTGGTGGAGCCCTGCATCAAACGGGCCGTGAGCGCCGTGAAATCCTTCGTCACCGTGGGCATGCAGATGACGATGAACCAGTTCAACACGAAAGAATCGGAACTGGCGAAAACGCTTGAGTCCGGCAATGGCCACGACTCCTCAACCACTAACCCCATAAGCCTGTGAAATTAAATAAAATGCGTAAAACACTCATCATCGCCGGAATAATCCTCGCCGCATTGTCCATGCAGGCGCAAAACTGGTATCAAATCGGATTGCGGGTCTCCACCCAGATCCCGCTGGTGCGGGAGTATTCGGACGTGGACTACCTCTCCACGTTGCGCACGCCGCACGTCGGGGTCTATTTCCGGGCCGGAAAGTACGTTTACGGGGAAGTGGGCATCGGCTACCAATACTTCAGGAGCCGTTTCGACGTCACCCTGTCCGACGGCACGGAATTCAGCGACATGATCCAAACCCACTACCTGGTGCTCCCGTTCAAGGCGGTCGGCGAGGTGCCGATCACCAAGAAGATCGCATTCCTGCCGTACGTGGGGGTGCTCTACCAGCCGTTGTTGAAGGTGTCCGAAAACGTTTTGGGTTATGACAAAACGAACATCGAGAACCAGTGGGCGTTGCTCACCGCGGGTTTTGATTTCCGGCTGGGGTTCATCACACTGGGTGTCGATTACCGCTATTCATTCCAGAATTATTTCACAAACAAGGAGGGCCGAAAGCCGCAATACATCGGCATCTCGCTGGGCGTCATCTTCTAACTCGCTCATTCACAAAGAAGTAAAAAAAACGCCCGAAACGCTGGGAAATACGGAAAAAAGTGTATTTTTGCAGCGTCATTTTGACAGGGAGCTTAGCTCAGTTGGTTTAGAGCATCTGCCTTACAAGCAGAGGGTCACTAGTTCGAATCTAGTAGTTCCCACAATTCTGTAGAGCCGTCACATTGTGGCGGCTTTTTTGGTTTCAGGTTTCATGGCATATCCACCTCAGGAGGGGGGAGCATTTCTATTAAACCGTGTTGAAAGACATTTATCAGATAATCGAAAAAACATCACGTTATAACGTATAAAAACGTAATAACGTGATAACGTAAGATTTTACGACCTATACCTTATTCCACTTTCCTCGTCCCGTTGCAATTCGGATAACCTGAGCAACTCCAAAACTCCTTTCCCGAATTGATTCCTTTTTTTGCCATGCGTTTCAGCATTGGCTTGCCACATTTGGGGCAAGATGGGGCGTTAGCTTTCGCGCTTTGCTCAGCGCGGTAAGCAAGCCGTTCAGCTGTCAAGGCTTCGGTGAAACCACCCTCTTCCCGAAAAGTTGCCAGCTGGTTGGCCAGCTGTTTATTCAACATCATGATCAATCGGTTACAGAGAATCAGCAGGCAGTTGGCCGCGACGATAGAGTTCTTCGACTCCAACCACTCGTCAAATTTGTGCTTTTGGGTCAAAATATGAAGGCTACTCAGGTGTTGCACATCATCCTTGTAGGTTGGTTTGTCGAGGTGCGTATGCGCCACCTTGTAGTAAATGTCTGACTTCACGGACCACGGCACATCCTCATGCTGCAGAAGCCAGTTCAAATAGTCGTTGGCCAGTTCCGAGAGGCTGGCACGGGCCACATCGGTGAGGCGCATTTCGGTTTCTTTTGAGGTGGCGTGTCGCGAGTTTCCCTCGGCAATATTGGCTGGCACAGACCGTGCCGCCTGTGTCATCTGGTCGTATTGGCGACCACACGGGTCATTAGTGCGGTTGAGATAGCGTCTGCAGAAGTCCTGCGTGGCCAACTGTATCACGTTTGACATCACCCAAGTGTCCAACCAGTAGTATCCGAAGTTTCCAATTTCCATAATGGTTACGATTTCGTTAATAGAGCTTATTAATTATCACCTGCAAATATACAAAATCCTTTTGAGAAAACCAAAGGAAAAATCAACTCAACTCATTAAAAATCAAATATATAAAAATAACATTTTTATATATAAAAGTAGCAGATTTTAATATAAAAAATTGCAAATTGTAAAATAACATGAGAAATCGAAGGTGTTGGTATGTTGGGTAAGAAGGGTGGATTTTGGAAGAATCTGGCGTGAATGAGCGCAAACAGAGACACTATTCTTTCAGGCTCCGTATTTAGGACAACTATTTTATTAAATCATTATCAGCTCAACAAGTTATTCCCCCTTCACGCACCGCACCATATAGAAGTACCCCTTCAAATCGGGTTGCTTGTGTAGGGCAGCTCCGTTTCCGTAGATTTTGACACTCCATGCTTTGCTCTTGTTGATAGCATCCGGGGTCCAAAATGCAGCGAAAAGCATTCCTCCATAGTGACGTCCATCGTAATAAGGCCATGGGAAAGCGGAGAAGCCCGTGGCGTTGTTGGTGGTAGTTGGACGGTAGCCCACCGTATATGCTTTTGCAGCATAGTACTCTTCATTCTCCGACCCGTCAGGCCATTGTGTGGAGCTGAGGGCCTTAGCAATGTTTTTCGGGTTCTTTCCTTTCACATATACGCTATCCACACCCAAGAAAGCTTCTAACTTATCCCAGTCCTGCTTGGTGGACACGTGCCAACCATCCGGACAGAGTCCACGGGGGTCTGCCACTGCCGACCAGTTGTAGAGGCATAACTCTCCATACGTGTATTCTTCAGCCCAAAAGGGTTCCGTGTAGCTGAAATCGTTGTCATTCCACTTGCCGTCCACGTATATTTGATGTGGTATAGCACTGCCATCCCGATAGTGTTTGGTACGCAGGTCCGTCTGCAGCCAAACCTGTTTGCCGATGCGCACGGCATCGTATGAATTACCTTCGACATCCGTCACCGCATTGGGTATCACATTAGCAGAGTTGTTGCCCGGGATGTTTTGAGGAATGACCGTAAGGTTCCTGCTAAATTCCGTGAAGCTGGTGTCTGCGAAGTCAGGCGTATTATCAGAAGACACGCCATCTTCTGATTTTTCAACATTTTCCGCTTTCGCGTTTGACGCCGAGAGGCCCTCGGCAGTCCGTTTCCCGCCGCAAGCGCACAAAAGTGCAGCGACTACGATTATAAATGTGGTGGTTCTCATAATACAATTAGGTTAATAACAAAAGTGCGGTGACGGTGGTTGTGTTAACCCATGCCACTTTTCTGTTCGGTTTCTGTTCGAATTGATAACAGATGTGCATACAGTTAGAGAGCATAGGGCACCCCACCTTACACTTGTCTTAACGCTTCATGTCGAGATCTAACTTAATTTCTTCAAATCTAACATCCATCCATTCTTCCTCTGGAACATAGATGTCTGGCTGCAAGAAATCATCTGGCCTGACATCTGGAAATTTATTGAATAGCGTTTCATCTTTGAATATTTCAAGAAGTTTTTCGTCTGAAACATTCAATTTGTTTCGAATACGCTTAAAGAAACTGATTTCAGAATACTCAATTTTGTTGTCAGCCTCAATTATTTGTATGGCTATCTTTGCAAGATTTAACTCCTGTTCCTCATTCAATGCAGCAGAAACAATTTTTTTGATATACCCCGACAAAAATGCCCCTCTCTTTTCGTTGATTTCAGTGACATATTCGTTCAGTTTTTTTTCAATATCAAGTCCTTCAAACAAGGTTGAACTTGAAGCAAATTGTTTTACCAAAATAAGTTCTTCTTCGGCAATGTTGCCATCACATGACATGCAGCAAAATGCCGTTTGTAATAATAATTCATTAAAATCCATATTGTTGCTATTTTATAAATCCGATCTTGGGTTTTTCTGATGGTTTCGTATTTATACCTCCAAACGTTTCTCTAATCTCCTCATATTGTTTTATTTGGTCGTAAGACAATGACGATTTTTTATTCCTAACGGTTTCCTCAAGTATTTGCATAGTGATTATTTCCCTCCTATACAAAGCTTTTCTAGCAGCATCATCTACAATGAGTTGAATGTCTGCTGAAACATAATATTCGGTCATATTAGCCAACACATCATAGTTTATACCAAAATCCACAGCCTTGCGTTTTTGAAGACATTTCTCAAATAGAAGTTTTCGAGCCGTAAAGTCAGGCGGACCTACATAATAATGCTTTTCAAGACGACCTGCCCGAAGAATTGCAGGGTCAATCTTTTGTGGCAAATTGCTTGCCCCTATAATAAACACGCCCTTCTCTCCAGTTCTATCCATTTGCGACAGCATTTCGTTTACTGCACTTTCTGCCATTTCATGAATATTTCCACTACGATTTGGAACTAATTCGTTTATTTCGTCAATGAAAATGATTGTAGGCGCTTTTTCGTATGCTTCTGCAAACATCGCTTTGATGTTCTCTTGAGTTGCATTCACATAGCGACTCTTCAAGTCAGCGGGAGTTTTCAGCATGAAATTAAATCCCACTTCCTCAGCGAACTTTTTTGCAAAGAAAGTCTTACCACATCCTGGAGGACCATATAGTAGCATCCCATTGGGTATAGTTATACCATATTCTTTGTATCTTTCAGGCTCGTTCAATGCATCTATTACTTCCAAACGCATTTGTTCCTTTAATTCGTCCATTCCAGCCACATCGGCAAAACCGTTGCCTGTTTTAGGTCGATCCTTTTCTTGCTTTTTAGTTTTGGCTTTATTTCGCGAAGGAATTGCCTCGACCATCATTTCGTTGTTCAGCGCTCTGATAAATTCATCAGCACTCCTAAAACGGCAATCTATATCATTAGATAGAGCCTTACGGAGAGTATTCACCAATTGTTCATCTAATCCGGGTTTGTCTTTGATGAGCATAGGCAGAGGCTTTTGTCGCTCATACAAAAGAATATCAACTATAGAATCACGGTCGGCTTGATATTGTGGTAAGTTGACATAATAAGGAGGCATGCCGAAT
>JAEEIG010000118.1 GCA_016281255.1 Bacteroidales bacterium | reverse complement strand
TGTTTATATTATTTGTGATAGTAGTCCGCAAAGATAAAATTTACAAGGGATATGGGAGGTGGCCGACGGTGGCCGTTTCGAGCAGATTGCGCTTTCCGCTACGCTCCAAGCGCAATCTGCTCGCCTGAGTCTATTAGAGCGTGTTGTAACTTGTTGTCTCCCTTTCTTTTTCTTTCCATTTTTAAGTCAGTTTGATGTATCCTTTTTTTTGTTTATTTTTGCGGCTGCAAATCTAAGGTTTGCAGCTCATAAAATATATAGGATATGAAACACCTTATGTTAATCGTAAATAATTGTAAAACAGTGTTTTCAATACGAATCAGTATTGCTTTTTGCCTCACGGTATTGTTCGCGAGTGCTTATGCGCAAACCCCCGCGAAATACTGGGTGGCGTTCACCGACAAGAACGGCACCCCCTACTCCACCGCCAAGCCCGAAGCTTTCCTCTCGCCACGTGCCATCGAGCTGCGCAAAGCGCACGGCATCGCCATCGACGAACGCGACCTGCCCGTGAACCCCGACTACGTGCGACAGGTGCTCGCCCTCGACACCGCCGCACGCTGCTTCACCACCTCCAAATGGCTGAACGGCATGACCGTCTATGCCATGCGCGATGACATGAAGGAGGCCATCGAGAAACTGCCCTTCGTGGATTCCGTGCAGCGCACCATCACCATGAAAGAGCCCGAACCGCCCATAGAACCCGCCTACGTTTTCCCTGAAAACAACGCCAAACCGACATTCTCCTATCAGTCTGACATTCAAAAGAATAACGACTTCGATTACGGCAAAGCCGCGTCTCAGGTGCGCGTGAACAACGTGCACTGGCTGCATCGCCTGGGATTCCATGGCGAGGGCATGCAGATGATGATCCTCGACGGCGGTTTCCAAAATATAGACTCTATATCCTGTTTCGAAATCCTGCGCAACGACAACCGGCTGCTCGGTGCGCGTAATTTCGTGCAACCCGAAAAAGACCCGATGCGCAAGCACACGCACGGCACGATGGTGCTCTCCTGCATCGCCTCTTACCTTCCCGGACGGCTGGTCGGCACCGCCCCGATGGTGCAGGTCTATGTCGCACAAACCGAAGACGGCCGCAGCGAGAACCGTATTGAGGAGGACAACTGGGTGGCCGGTTTGGAGTATGCCGACAGTCTGGGCTGCCAGGTGCTTAACTCCTCGTTAGGTTACACCACCTTCGACGACACGGTGAACCAGCGCACCTACGACGACCTGACGGGTGAGGTGAGCCGGGCATCGAGAGCCGCCACCATCGCCGCAAGCAAAGGGCTGCTGATCTGCAACAGTGCGGGCAACGAGGGCGGCAAGAAGTGGAAATACCTCGGTGCACCCGCCGACGCGAAGGACATCCTTACCGTCGGCGCCGTGAACACCAAGCGTAACCGCGCCTATTTCAGCTCGTTCGGTCCCACCGCCGACGGCCGCATCAAGCCCGATGCCTGCGCTGTGGGGCGCAACACCTACCTGAGCACCCCAACAGGCATCATTACTATCGCCGACGGCACCTCCTTCTCCTCCCCGATGCTCTCCGGCATGGTCGCCTGTCTGTGGCAAGCCTTCCCCGAAAAGAGCAACTACGAGATCATGGAGGCCATTCGTCGAGCCGGCGACCGAAACACCAGCTTTAATGGCAAAGTCATCGTACAGCCCGACACCAACGACGGCTATGGATACGGTATCACCGATTTTCTTAAAGCATATAATATATTAATGTATGGTGAAGCTGATGTTTTCTTCAAGGATTACTCCTCACAAGACGGTATCTTCTCCGCCATGACGGTTGCCGGCGACACACCCGACAAGGTGATAGCCATCCCGTTTGAAGTTGTCAACGGCCAGGTTGTCTATGGGAAGCCTCTCAACCTGAAAGTCAAAACGGTTATTGAGGAGAAAGGCTTTTGCACCTATGAGATCAAGCTCCCGAAACTTTCAAAGCGGAAGCCTTACCAGCTCTACCGCATTGATTTTATCATGGCAGGCAAAACGGTAAGCCGCATTGTAGGACAAGAATGGCCGCTGGAAGAGAAAAAGTAATGATGAAACGACATACCCTATTATTGCTATCCGCCATGCTCATCCTGATGATTTCCTGTCATCAGAAAACATCTGACCGGAAACATATTGAGGGTCAAGCATTTGGAACAACATACTCCATCACTTGCGTCACAAATCCCGACGACAAGCGTCCGCTTCCGCACGAGCAAATCGACTCGCTGCTGTCGGATTTGTCGCACACCTTCTCCATTTTCGACACCAACTCGCTGATATACCGCTGGAACAAGGGGGAAGACGTTCCGTTGAACGAGGATTTTCTCGATGTTCTCCGGCTTTCCAAGACAATCAGCGCGGCCACCGACGGCGCGTTCGACTGCACCGTGCAACCGTTGGTGCAGCTGTGGGGGTTCGGCAAGGACGGCGTGCGGCACACGGTTGGTGACGACACCCTTGCGACAGTACGCGAGTATGTGGGTTTCCAACTTGTTGACATCCAAGACGACAGCATTCTTCGGAAAGACCCGCGCGTGCAGCTGAACTTCAACGCCGTGGCGAAGGGCTACGCGGTCGATCGGGTGGCCGACTGGTTGGTGGAAAACGGCTACGCAGACTGTCTTGTCGAGATTGGCGGGGAGGTTGTGGCCCGCGGCACCAAGAACGGCAAGCCCTGGAAAGTGGGCATCCAACGGCCGACAGAGACAGCGGACGGCAACAAGGAGAGCTTCGAGTCGATGGACCTGAAAGACCATCGCGCCGTGGCCACGAGCGGCAACTACCGCAACTATTTCGAGGAGAACGGCGTGCGCTACACCCACATCCTCGACCCGCGCACCGGCCAGCCCGAACGCACCAACCTGCTGAGTGTCACGGTCATCGCCCTCGACTGCGCCACCGCCGACGCCTACGCCACCGCCTTCATGGTGCTCGGCCACGAGAAGTCCGCACAAATCGTGAAGCAACATCCGGAATTAGAGGCGTGGTTCATTGTTGCGGACGGGGACAGAGGGTGGAAGGTGACGAAAAATGATGAATGATGAATATTGAATGCTGAATGATTATCCAGGGGGAGATTTATAATAATATGACGCTATTATTCAAAAAAAGTGTATCTTTGCAACTGGTAATATTTTGATTGTTTCTATATGATCAACAATGGAATAGATAATATGTTATCAGTTCTTGACAACTATCTGCTTGACAATGTTGACAACATCAGCAAGCAGATAGCAGCGGATTTTCGCCATCGCAGGGTGGAAAAAGGGATGACGCGCGAAGAGGTCGCCGAACGTGCTGATATTGCGTTGAGTAACGTGGCGAGGTTCGAGCAGAAAGGGCTTGTTTCGCTGAAGAATCTGATAGGACTGGCAATGGCGCTGGGCTACACCGCGGAAGTCAAAAGCCTGTTTGCCCACCCAAAATACTCGACAATGGAGGAACTGACACAAATTCGGAAAAACACAGGAAAGACAAAAGCTTATAAGAAATGAAAACAGATAAATTGATGGTGAAATATCACGACCGAGTTGTCGGAACGCTGACCCTCACCCCCGACGATCGTCTGTGCGCTTTTGAATACGACAGCACATGGCTGTCCGACGGATTCAGCATATCACCATTAGAGCTTCCGCTGAAAGCAGGTCTGTTTATTGCCAAACATCAGCCTTTCCACGGCAACTTCGGCATTTTCTTAACTATGAGAACCTGCTTGCCCTGACAGATTATCTTACCCAAAACTCGAAAGAAGTGGAGGAAATGTA
>JAEEIG010000117.1 GCA_016281255.1 Bacteroidales bacterium | reverse complement strand
GTGGGAGAACGGTGTCACCAATCTGGTTCAGCATGCCGACGTGAAGAGGTTCGTCAATGTCACTTCCAACTCCTCGATGGAGAGCACGCAGATCGCCTCGTTCGACCAACGGCTTTTCGAGCCGCTGCAATCCGCCCTCCACGACAGCGCGAAGCACAAGGTGGTTTTCGTTCACCTTCTAGGCTGCCACACCCAGTACGACAAACGCTACCCCGGCGAATTCGCCCTGTTCAGGGAGAGAGGCGACAAGCGCACGAGGACCACGAACGCCTACGACAACGCGGTCTATTACAACGACTTCGTGGTGGATTCCCTTTTCTCGATGCTGAGTCGCTACAGTTCGTCGCACCGGAAAGTGCGGGTTTCGGCCATCTACTTCTCCGACCACGGCGAAAATGTTTACGACGAGGGCGACTATTGCGGACACAACTATTCGGACAGAATCCCGCACGCCAATGTCGAGATTCCCTTCCTTTTGTGGCTGTCGCCTTCGCAAAAGGAACACCTCGCAGCCCACCAATCCCCTGTCGAAAACCGGCTGCACACCCCCTACATGATTGACGATCTTTTCCACACCATCATCGATCTCAGTGATATCGTCACCCCATGTTTCGACAAAACCAGAAGTTTCGTAAACGTCGACTTCGACTCAACCCGCCGCCGTATTCTGGAAGACGGAAACGAGTATATCCACTGAACGACTGCAACTTACGTACACCATCTCCATAGTTGAAAAAAAAATTTTTCATCCTACTGCAACCTTTTCACTTTTTTGTATCCTATCTTTGAAACGTTGTAAATCACCAACTTAAAAAAATAGTTAATTTACCGCGTTGGGATGATACATTTTTGTGTAATTTTGCGGATTTTTTGGCAAAAAGGTAGAAGATGAAAAATGAGATAAATACGTTCTGGAAAAGGACCTACCAGAAGCAGATCGGCAAGATGATCGGCGTCTGCTACCGGTATGTGCAGGATCGCGCGACGGCAGAGGACTTGGCACACGACGCCTTCCTCAAAGCCATCGAAAAAGCGGACACCTACCAAGGGGTCGGCACCTTCGACAAGTGGCTGATGCGCATCGCCGTGAACAACGCCCTGCACTATCTGCGGGATCAGAAGATGGTGAACCTTTCAGAACGGTTAACGGATGAGGACGACATCCCGGACACCTATGCGGAGAGCGACGAGCTCTCCGCTGACGAGATGATGTCCGCCATCCGAAAGGCCGACTTCACCATGGACGAGCTCCTGGAAGCCATTTCGCAACTACCTGAAAAGCACCGGATTGTCTTCAACCTCTACGTTTTCGAACAATACTCCCACAAAAAAATCGCAGAACTGCAAGGCATCACCATAAACACCTCGAAATCGCATCTCCTTAGGGCCCGAAAGGAGCTACAACAAATATTATTTCAAAAATCAAAACAGAAAAAACGATTATTTATGGTCATCTTTCCTCTTTTCACAACACCGGAAGCCGCTATCGACAAATATTGTCGGCAACAATTGGGCGGTTTCTCTTTGCCGCCTCTGAAGCCGCTGTCGGCTGAGGATTTCGAAGCGGCCTCGGGCAACAACACCCCTTTTCGGCTGTGGCTGCGCTCGCACGCGACCCACATCGGCGTCGGCGCCACCGTCGCGGGCGCGGCCATCGCCACCACTAGCATCCTGCTCACCTCCTCGCCGCAAGAGAACACCTTGCAACAGGCACCTAACGCTGATCCGCAGCCTGTCACCGTGGTCGCCGACAGCTCTGCCGCCATCATCGACGAAACACCGGAGACATCGGAACCGCAGGAGACACAAGAGCCGCTCTCTCTCGCACCTAACACACAAAACACCGCCACACAACACACTATTTCAGAGACATCCGCAAACACAACACCGGAAGTAACCGCCGTCACCGACAGTTCGGATGCTGTTTCCGCAGCTCCGCAACCCGTGGTGGTCAAGAAAAAACGACACACCAACCGCACCATCGTCATTCAAAATCCTTAATAAATATTGAACATGAGTTCCATCAAAAGGTTAACACTGGTTATTTTCGCCGTTTTCGCCGCTCTCTCCGCCGCCGCTCAGGTTGACGGAGAGGTGAGCAAGCCGGACACCCTCTTCATCATTGAAGACGAGATCACTTACGACACGCTCTACCTCTATGACGAGGGAATGGACCTGCAGTCGAAGGAGGGGCTTCTCGAAGCCCTCAAGCGGGACCGCGGCGTGGGCAGGCTCTACTATGACAAAGGCCACATGTTTATCAACGGCACTGACGCGCTCTACCGGCTGAACAATGCCGATTTGGAGGAACTGCTCCCCCCCGGCGAGTACGCGAAATACCGCAAGGCCAAACGTAACGGCTACATCAGCATCCCGTTCTACGTGGCTGGAGGCACTTGCGTGGCGTTTGCCGGCATTGGACTCTACCAGTTCTTCGCCTCCTTTGTGCAGACCGCGCAAGCCCACAACCAGCTGCTCCAAAGCGACGACCTCGGCGTCAACATCTGGCGCAGCGCCATGGGCGGAGTCTTCTTATTTGGAGGCGGACTCCTCGGAGCCTCAGCCTTCTTCGTCCCCGCCATCGTGCTGAGCATCAAGAGCAAGGTGAACATCAACCAAGTGATTGACGACTTCAACGCACCTGCCACCAAAACCGCGATGCAGCTCAGATTTGGTCCAACACCGGGCGGCGCTGGCTTAACCCTTTCATTCTGAACCCTTTAAAAAGGTGTCTGCCGATGTCTTTGTGTCACAGACTTCCGCAGAGAGGATCACAGGCACTCATAATATTTTCACAAAGAAGTCTTTCAAGAAAAAAAATGAAAAAAGTATTGGTTTTAGTTTCTGCCGTGTTCATGTTGGCCGTCGTCGCCACCTCTTGCAACAAAACGGGCTGCGAATGCTACATCAAAACGGATGTCACCCACATGGCTCCTGTCTTCCAAGACGAGAACATGAGCAAATCCGACTGCCAAGCCAAGCAGAAAGAATTGAACGACGAGGCTGGCATTGACATGTATCGTTGCAATTAATAGGTAACGAAACACATGATGGCAACGGCGGACGACTCTGACACGTCCGCCGTTTTTTTTTATTCGAACGACAACTTGGACAACTTGGAGAACATTTATTTGAAAAAGTGTATTTTTGCATGCTGAAAATAGTAATCAAAGTCACATGAAAAACCTCGTGTTCAAATCGTTCCTTATAGTTCTCTTCGTCTGCACTGCGGGCTCCGTGCAGGCGCAGAGTGATTTGCAGACCTTCCGCTCGAATTACGAGCGATTGCAGCAGATTTACAGTCCCCATGAGCCGGACGCGATTTGGATGGCCGATTCGTTGGCAAGGATATCTGAGCAACCCTACAAGGCACTGTACAACTACATGGTTTCAACCATGTTGCCGAAGCTGCGCCCTTTTATGGGGTTGAAATCCGACGTTCACGACATCCGCGACGTGATGAAGTGGTCGCAGGAGGAGGTCTATGACAACATGTTCCGCTATGCCGACACCGCCTTCAGCCAGCTGTTCACCTACGGGCTGATTCCCGCCGACGGTTTCGAGTTCATGATGCGACCCGGCAACATCTCTTCGCTGCCGGGCATGACGCTGATGGATGTCGCCCTGTTGAGTCTGATCGATTACCACCTGTACCCTTGTGATAAATATATTGACAGCGCCGTGGCCATGCACCGTGAGCGCAACGACCGCGAACTGCTGATTGAGTACGAACTCTATCTGTTAGATCTTGAATACAAAGATTTTCCAAAAGAGCGAGACCCGAATCATTATGGACAAGCGTTGAGCGCTTTGAGGCAAAAATACGGACAAAGCGCCGCCATCGACTATGAAAACGCCATGTTTCTGTACAACCTCGTTGAGCATTACGATCGCAACGAAAGACAAAACGACACCATCCCTGAGGAACTTCGGAAAGAGTACAGCTTATGGAGCGAACGCTTTTTCCGTGATGTGAAAAACAGCGCCAAGGAGAGTTTCTACCGTGAGAATGCCGCCATCATGTTGGAGCACATCACCCGACCGGAAGTGCTTCCCCGCATTATGAGCGAATACCTGATGCCCGCCGCCAAAATTCTGCTTCCCATCAACTACCGGAACGTGGACACGCTGTATGTCACCGCGTACCGAAACGTGGATGAGGATGGCTTTTTTATCCTATCCAATAGTCATTTCCCCGACCTGCAAGGTCCTGATTATGCAGGTCCCGTAATGCAACAAAAGTTCGTGTTGCCGCAACCTCTACCGCACCGTTTCCGCAGCACCGACCTCTTCCTCGACAGTCTGCCGGTGGGCAACTGGCTGCTGCTGTACCACAAGACGCCCGTTTGCGACTCCGCCAACACCCTGATGGCGCAGAAGCTGACCGTGACGAATGTCAAAGCGGAGCAAGTGACCATGGGGAGACACGCCACCGTCATCTTCACCGACGCCCGCACCGGAAAACCGCTCAAAGGGCTGAAAGTGGTGAAAGAGGAGATGGACGATGACTACAACATCCACCGGTTTCATTGCCGCACCGACAGGCTTGGACGCATCCGCTTTCTCAACCACAAAGATTGGGAATTCTTTGTACACGACGGTCCCGACTGCGTTTTCTCCTTCTGGAACGATAATTTGGAATACGAAGATATGGACCGGAAGTCGCGGCGTCAAGAGTTTGCGCGACGTTACAGCCGCCTCAGGTTCTCCACTGCTGATTTTTCCCGCATCATCCTCGACCGCACGCTTTATCGACCCGGGCAGACCGTCTTTTTCAACGTCTATCTCATCAACGGACGCAAAATGCAGCCCAACAGGCCCCTCACGGCGGTTCTCAAAGATCTTGACGGCAAAGAAATCAGTCGTATCTCTCTGAAAACAAACAAATTCGGAACAGCATCCGGTAGTTTCATCCTGCCGGAGGACCTAACCCGACAAGGCACCATCTTTATCTTGGATCAAAAAGGCGAAATGGTGGAGTGGCGGCAGTTCTATGTAGCGGCCTACAAGCTGCCCACATTCCACGTGCGGCTGGATGGACTGAAGGGTTCAGTGTCTGCCAACGACACGCTGCATTTCACGGGGCGCGCGGTCACGTTCACGGGCGATCCCATCGGCAATGCGTCCGTATCCGTACGGCTGGAGAGCGACAAAGACCCGAACCTCCGCTACGATTTGCAAACCGACCTGGAGGGACGGTTTTCGTTCATCTACAAGTCGCAAGACACCAACATTCGCTGGTTACCTCTTCACGTATATGTCTCTGTGACAGACATCAACGGAGAGACGCAGGAGGCGGACAAAAATTTCACCCTCCATCAGAAGCCGTTTGATGTGTATGTCTCCGCCGATGTTGTGGATCTTTCGCAAAGCGACACTTTCCGCAGCAAGATCAGAGTCAAAGCAGACGGCATTCGCGAAATCAACCTGCCCACCAAGATGGAAATCTACCGCGTGCAAGAGCCCGAAAGCTATAAACCGTTGATTTACGAAGGCTATCTCAAGCCCGATTGCCCGATGGCAAGCGATGAGGAGTATCAACGCCATTTCCCGCAATACACCTTCGACAAAGACGATAACAAGCCACTCACATGGCCCTCGCTGGAGCGAGTCTATGAGCAAGAGGGGATTGTGCCCAACGGAGACAGTTTGGCAATTGCCGTTAACCATTGGGGGACAGGCCTTTACCGAATCGTGGCTTCCGCACAAGACTCGTTAGGGCGCTCCGACACTTCCACGCGACTTTTCCGCGTACAAGACCTCACCTCCAACGCCGTCGCCACCACTCTTCCGCTCGACCTTCAAATTCTTAACATAAAAGAAAAGACATTAGACATCTCCCTCGCCACGCGGTTGAAAGATGCCACGGTCTTTTGCGAGGTGTTCCAGAACGGCCACAAACGTTTCTCCCGACAGCTCCATCTGAGTGAAGAGCGGCAGCGCTTCCCTGTCAAGATTCGTCCTGAATATTCAATCGTTTCAGTGGTCTGCTATGCAACGAAGGACAACAAGAATTACGGGTCTGCGGATTATAAACCCGCCGGGACATTAAAGCCACAACGCACCACTCCGGGTGTTTTGGAATTGCGCCTCACCCGATGGAACCGCAAGCTCCAGCCGGGCGATTCCGTGAGTTGGGAGATGGAGGTGGTCAATGCCACGACAGGAAAGCACGAGCCGTCGGAGCTGCTGGTTTGGATGGTTGACACCGCCCTCTACACGCTGCAGAAAGCTTATAGCCCGTCTAGCCAGTGGATTACCGCCTTGGGAGGCGTTAAAAGAGGTCGGGTGCCCAATTTTGCGTGCATGTTGATCCATTTCCAAAACCTGATGCCGGAATATCCATTTATCGACAAACTGAACTATTACTATCCGAAGGAAAAGAGTCTCCAACGGCTTGAAAGAAAGTACGATGTCTTTGCGTTGGGTCAGTTCCCCAGCGATTACAAATATTCGCCCATCAACTATTCCTGGGATTTCTTCCAGGGTGCTTTCTTCCAGATGGACCAAACCTCTTCATCCAGCAGGGGTCGTTTAAGCGGAGAGAATATCAGAACCACACCGGGGCGATCGGTCACAACCGAGTATAGAGATCCCTTTGCGAACGTTGTCACAGAGTGGAAAAGCGAAGATATTCTTGGAGGCAAAGACGATGCTGAGGCGCAGAACCGTTTCCGCATCCGCCGCGACTTCCGCGAGACCGCCTTCTTCCTGCCGCAGCTGCAAACGAACGACAGCGGTCGCGTTGTCTTCACGTTCACCGTGCCCGACCAGCTCACCACGTGGCGGTTCTACGCGCAGGCGCATACGAAGGATTTGAGCACCGGCCACCTCAGCGGCTCCATCGTGGCCAAGCTGCCGATGATGCTGCAGAGCAACGCGCCGCGCTTCCTCCGCGAGGGCGACACGATGGATTTACGCGCCAAGGTCACCAATGTCAGCAAGGAACGTTTGAACGGGACGGTGACGTTGGAGATTGTGGATACGGTTGGGAATCAACCGGTTGATTTGATTTTTAACGGTAATGGTAGAGACGTTGCGCGCAACGTCTCTGCAAAGGAACAATTTAACATTGACGCCAATGCCTCCCAGGAGGTCCATTTCCGCATCGTCGTGCCCGAGGGTGTCTCTGCGATCACCTACCGTCTCGTGGCCAAATCCGGAAATTACGGCGACGGTGAAGAACGCACCTTGCTGGTACTGCCGAAACGGATGTTCGTCACCGAAGCGATGCCCTTCTTCGTTCCCGAAAACACGGATACCACACTTGTTTACAGTCGGTTCCGCTCGTACAGCACACCCACGTTGGAGAATTTCCGCTACACCGTGGAGGCGACGACCAACCCCGCTTGGTTGGCCATCCAGACGCTGCCTGCGCTGCTGCAACCCGCATACGAGTGCAACGACAGGACTTTCGCCACGCTTTTCGCCGCCGCAATGCTGCAGAAGGTGCAAACAGGGACGGCCCAACGAATCACCGACGAAAATCTGGAACGTTTGTTCAACAAAAATCTCAACAAACTGAAAAACAACCAATTGGACGACGGCGGTTGGAGTTGGACGGGAAAGAATGCCTACTCGCGTTTCATCACTTGCGAGGTGGTGAGCGGGTTCTGCAAACTGCAACGTTTGGGTATTGAGCTGCCCGCCGCCCAAAAGATGCTGGCCAATGCGGTGGCACATGCCGACAGTGTTCAGGAGGAGGCCTACTGCGAGCATCTTCGCTACCTTGAGACGAATCCGAAGGTCCCCTACCCGCTTGACAACCACGATGTTCTCTACCTCTACATGCGCTCGTTCCTACCCGTGGACAGCGCGTGGCTATCGCAGCCGTACGTACAATGCCTGCTGACGACCGCCACCCAGAACATCACCAAATCTTCCTACACCCGTCAGGCAGAGGTGGCGTTGGTACTGCACCGCTTCGGGCGTATGCAAGAGGCGGAAAAGATTGTGGAGAACCTGCGGAAGCAAGCTGTCTCAAACAGTAATCAGGGAATGTATTGGCGTAGGAAATACGAAAGCCGCTACTATCCGTGGTATGAGGCACCCATCGAGCAGCAGGCGTTGCTGATCGAGGCTTTCAGCGAGATTTCGCCCCGCGAGGAGGAGTTGAGCGCGATGAAGCAGTGGCTGTTGCTGCAGAAGAAGGGCAACGAGTGGCAAAGTACGCGGGCCACGCTGGCGGCCGTTTATGCGCTGCTGCTCAACTTCACCGCCGACGAGCTGGAAGCTTCCACCACAACCATCACCGTGGGCGGGGAAACGTTCTCTACGGCTGGAACTGCGGACAAGAAAGGCACTGGCTATCTGCAACATACTTGGAATCAAGAAGAGATTACGCCATCGTTGGGCGAAGTTGCTGTGCGCACCGATGCAGCGCATCCTGTTATCGGAGCGTGTCATTGGCAGTATTGGGAAGATGTGGAGAAGGTAGAGTCTGAGGGCAGCGGACTGACCATTAGCCGCTCTTATTTCCACCAGCCGAAGACGGCAGGCGGCTATGCAGAGCCGGTCACTACCGACAATCCCGCGCATTTGGGCGAGCGCATAACCGTGCGCGTAACCGTCACCTCCGACCGCGACTTGGACTTCGTGCACGTCACAGACCCGCGCCCGGCGTCCTTCGAACCAGTCAACGAGAACAAACGCTATTTCTCGATGAGGGGTCTCTATTGGGTAGAACATCCTCGCTATGTCCGTTGGTCACAAGATATCAGTGATGCCTCCACGGAATTCTTCTTCCGCCATTTCCCCAAGGGCAGCTTTGCAGTGGAATACGACGTATTCGCCACCCAAACCGGCGAGTTCACCACCGGCATCCCCGAAGCGGAGTGCCTCTACGCCCCGGAATGGCGCGGACACTCCGACAACGCGAAGGTCAATGTTCGTTAATTTGTCCCTGTTGTCTTTAGTTTAAACGACAACTGGGACAACTGGGACAACAAAAAATAAAGATTTTGCCAATTCTTTTCGGATGGTTTCATCAGGACAATCCATAGGAGCGATAGCATTTACACTGCAGTCACGCTCGATGTTCACCGTGATGGTTTTGCTTCGTTTCGAGCGTCTGATTTCGATATCTATATCCCCTATTTTCATAATTGAAAAAATGAAGAATCGTTTCAGAACAATTCATTCAAACTATTATAATTCAACAGCTTAATATCTGAACCATTGTTTTCAAATTCTCCAGCATAAACAACCGCCCTTTTCGTTACCGGTGTTTTAATCCAATCCTGAAGTTGCCGTAAAGTTTTCTCAAAGGATGGGTGATAAGTCATCGACGACTTCACCTCTACGGCCGTGATTTCGCCTTCCTGCTTCAGCAAAACATCCACCTCGTTCTGATTGGAGTCACGATAAAAAAACACGCCCCCATCTTTTCCTTGGTTGTAGCGATGTTTCATCATTTCCATCACCACCATATTTTCAAATAGAGGTCCTCGCATCTTGTCTCTTTCAAGCTGTTTAGGCGACTCAATATCCAACAGATAACATGCCAATCCCGTGTCGTTGAAGTACAGTTTAGGACTTTTGACCAACCTTTTGGAGATGTTTTCGTAATAAGGCGGTAGCAACGTGACCAAGTAAGACGCCTGCAACACCGAAAGCCAGCGGGTGATGGTTTTGGAGTCCACCCCCACTTCCGCAGCCAACTCCGAAGCATTGAACAATGAGCCAATGCGGGCGGCACACAGCTTTATAAAACGCAAAAATTGCATCTGGTTCTGGACGTTCAGCAAATCCCGAACATCCTTTTCCAGATAGGTTTTCACGTATGATGGATAGAAGAATTTTGCCCTATTTTTGCCGGCAATCACTGCAGGATAAAGCCCTTCAAAAATTTGTTGGGAGAGATCTCGATCAGTTCGCTGGGCCACTGTCTCCGACAGCGACATCGGCATGAGTTCGAATACGCCCGCTCTGCCAGCCAGAGACTCCGAAAGGTCGCGCATCATCTCGAAGTTGGAACTGCCCGTCAACAGAAAGCGCCTCTCTGGATGGCGATCCACGATGCCTTGTATATATTCCATTAAAACGGGTGCCTTTTGCACTTCGTCAATAAACATGCCGTCTGTGGTTTGCTGAAGGAATGCCACCGGATCGTTCATTGCATAGTCACGGATATGCACATCCTTCATGCTAAATTCCTTATAATCAGAAAAAAGATGCTTCAACAGCGTGCTTTTTCCCGATTGCCTCGGACCTGTAACGGATATAACAGAATAGTATTTGGATGCTTCCCTAACCACCGGCTCTATTTTCCTGTTGATATAATCCACTTTCATTTTTATGTAATTTCGGAATTAGATGGCAAAAATACATAAAAAATCAATACCAGCTATAATAATTATTTTTTACACAAAGCTTGCTAAATTCACGTCTTATTATGTAAAAAATATGTATTTTTGCATCCCTACTCCCTCTAAACTCTAAACTCTAAACTCTAAACCCTAAACCCTAAACCTTAAACCCTAAACCACCCACATGTACGGACTCGCCGACTGCAACAACTTCTTCGTCTCCTGTGAGCGCGTCTTCAACCCGGCGCTCAACGGGCGGCCCGTCATTATCCTCTCCAACAATGACGGTTGTGTGATTGCGCGGTCGAACGAAGCAAAGC
>JAEEIG010000116.1 GCA_016281255.1 Bacteroidales bacterium | reverse complement strand
GGTGCCCAGGACAAGAGTCGAACTTGCACGGGAGTACTCCCACTACCCCCTCAAAGTAGCGTGTCTACCAATTCCACCACCTGGGCTTGAAAGACGCGGCAAAAATACAATTTTTTTGATATGGTACACCACTTTTAAAAAAAAAATTTTTGTATCAAAAAAAATCGTACATTTGCCGACTAATTTATATATAATGGCTCAAAAGAAGGTTTTATTCATCACACCCGAGATATATCCCTATTTTCCTGAGGGATATATTGCCAACATCTGTCGTTTCCTCCCTCAGGGAATCCAGGAGAGGGAGAACGAAATTCGCACTTTCATGCCGAAATTCGGCTGTGTGAACGACCACAAGCACATGTTGCACGAGGTGATCCGGCTCTCCGGACAGAACATCATCATTGAAGACACCGACCACCCGCTCATCATCAAGGTGGCCTCCCTGCAGAACGTCAGAATGCAGATCTATTTCATCGACAGCGAGGATTTCTTCAAGAGGAAGACACAGTATCACGACGCGGAAGGCAACTTCTACCCCGACAACGACTCGCGCGCGATCTTCTACGCGAAGGGCGTCATCGAGACGGTCAGGAAGCTCGGCTGGGACCCCAACGTCATCCATTGCCACGGCTGGATCTCCGCCCTCGTGCCGCTGTTCGTGAAGACCGTCTACAAGGACGACCCGCTCCTGCAAGGCACCCAGGTGGTCTTTTCCATCCTCCCCGACGAATTCCCCGACAAGTTCTCGCCCAACTTCGCCAAGAAACTGAAACAGACCAACATCCCCACCCCGGGGCTCAAACATTTCCGCAAAGCCGGCTACGACCAGATCATCCAAGCCGCCATCGACTACTCCGACGGCATCGCGCTCACCAAAGACATCAAGAAAAAACTGCTCACTTATGTCGAAAAATCCGGCAAGCCCGTCCTCCAACATCCCGATGATGACAACTACGTGGACATGTACGATGAATTCTACGACGAATTATTGGAAATGCACGCAAACGAGTAAAATCTCATGAAAAAGACCATATATTGCACTTTAGTTCTGCTAACGTGCATTTTTTTAACCTCATGTAAAGACCAGAATTCCGACATCGGCCTGGACCTGCTGAGCAACGAGATGGACACCGAGTTCACCGACACCATCACCCTGCAGGCCTTTTCCGTCCTGGAAGACACCATCAACACCACCAACGCCTCCGCCAACCTCCTCGGCCACATCAGCGACCCCGTCTTCGGCAACAGCGACGCGGGAATCTACACCGAGCTCTCCCTCGGCGGCGCAGCCGTCAACTTCGGCTCGCACCCGATCATCGACTCGGTGGTGCTGACCCTCCAAATATCAGGATATTACGGAGACACCAACTCGATGGTGGGCATCCGCGTGCACCAGCTGACCGAGGACCTGGACGATGACACGCGCTACTATCAGACCAGCAGCGCGGGCTACAACCCCGCCTCGCTGAACTACAGCCCGACCGGCTACACGGTCAAGCCCAACACCTCCGTGGTGGTGGACACCGGCGTCTATAGCCCGCACATGCGCATACGCCTGTCCCAACAGTTCGGCCAGGACCTGCTCAACCACCAGGACGATTTGAACAACAACATGGAGACTTACCTCAAAGGGTTGTATATCGGGGCGACTTCCCATACGGGCAGTCGCGGCTATATGATCATCACAAGCATGACCAGCGCCCTGAGCGGCGTCACACTCTATTATCACAACGACAGCACCCAGAAAGCCCGCTACACGCTCTCCTGCACCGACAATGACGTCCGGTTCACCCATGTCAACCACAACTACCAGGCTTCCTCCAACCCCGATTTCATACAGGAAGTGCTGCAGCACAACACCGAGATCGGCAAAGACCGACTCTTCGTGCAGGGCGGCGGCGGCGTGAAAACCCGCATCACCTTCCCCTATCTCGAGCACGCCTTCGACCAGTACAACAAACGTGTGGTCATCCACCGCGCCGAATTGGTCATCTCGGATGTCAACTACGACGAACAGTACCTCACCCACCCCATCAACCTCACCATACAGGGCATCGGCAAGTCCGACAACGCCATCCGCTTCCTGCCTGACGACGACTACTACACCAGCACCTCCTATTTCGGCGGGACCTACGATCCGAAAAAACACGAATACCGTTTCCGCATCACCCGCTATGTACAGCAGCTGATCCTCGAACAGAACGACTGGAGCAACACCATCAACCTCGTGGTGCGAGGCTCCGCTGTGCGCCCCCACCGGCTCATGTTCGACGGCACCGACCCCGACTCCCCGACCAGACTGAGACTTGAGATTGCATACTCCACCTTTTAGCGCCCCGTGAGCTACCTATATTATATATTATGGCTGAGATCATGCAATTAATTGCGTCTCTACAAATTAACATGAAATTGGTGATAAATTTATGGCGGTTGTATTAAAAAAAAGTGTATTTTTGCCGCCTGAAAAAATCGAGTAGAATAATAACAAAAAAAAGGATAGAAAAATGTCAAGAGTTTGCGAAATTACTGGTAAAAAAGCGATTGTGGGCAACAATGTCTCCCACTCCAATATCAAAACGAAAAGAAAATTCAACCCCAATTTGCACACCAAAAAGTTCTACGTCCCCGAACTGGACGAGTGGATTTACCTCAAGGTTTCCGCTCATGGTATGCGCAACATCAACAAAAAAGGCATCTATCAATGTTTGATTGAAGCCAGCGAAAAGGGTATCTTATAATCTTTTCCAATGAATGGTAAAAAAAGGACTGCTGTTTCCATACAGCAGTTTTTTTTTACTATAAGGACAATAAAACAGGACTTTATGCGTAATAAGTGTTTCAAATCCGCTATTTTGAAGCAGGGAATACTTATTACCGTCGTCATGCTGCTGACAGTCGTATGTGGCTTTTCGCAAACGGCTGTGGTAAAGGGATTTATCACCAACGATTGGGGGGATCCCATCGAAAGTGCCGTGGTCCGCGGCACAGATTTCGAGCAGCAGACCATCACCAACGAACACGGCCACTATTCGATCACCGTTCCTGCAGGCCGGACCATCCAGCTTTACATCCAGCACCTGAGTCACCGGGACACGCTGATCACCTTGCAGCTGAAGTCCAAAGAGACGCACACCCTCGATGTGGTGTTGCACACCACGGGCGAAAGGCTCCAGACGGTCAACATCAACGGTGCCGCCGCCTCGGGCTATGTGCAGGTGAACCCCAAGCTCTCCTTCCAGCTCCCCTCCCCGACCGGTGGCATGGAGTCCCTCATCAAGATGCTGCCCGGCACCTCCTCCACCAACGAACTGAGCTCGCAGTACAACGTGCGCGGGGGCAACTTCGACGAGAACCTGGTCTTCGTGAACGGCATCCAGATCTACCGCCCTTTCCTTGTCCGCAACGCGCAACAGGAGGGCATGAGCTTCATCAACAGCGACCTGACGGGCAGCGTGATGTTCTCCGCCGGCGGCTTCGACGCGAAATATGGCGACAAGATGTCGTCGGTGCTCGATGTCCGCTACAAGGAACCCACCAAATTCGGCGGCTCCGTCTCCGCAAGTCTGCTCGGCGCCACCGCCCACGCGGAGGGCAAAATCAACAACTTCACCTTCCTTATCGGCGTCCGTTTCAAGTCCAACGCCTACCTGCTCAAATCCCTTGAAACCGCCGGCAACTACAAACCCCGTTTCTTCGACACGCAGTTCCTGCTCAACTGGAAACTCAACCCGAAATGGTCGGTCAGCCTCCTGGGCAATGTCTCACGCAACTACTACCAGTTCCAGCCCGACAGCGTCAACAAGAATTTCGGAACAATCGAGCAGACAATGAAGCTGCGGGCGTTTTACGAAGGTCAGGAGGTGGACCGGTACCAGAACTACCTGGGCGGCCTCACATTCCGCTATCAGCACGACAAAAACAACCTGATCCGCCTGATTCTCTCCTCCTATTACGCCAAAGAGAGCGAAACTTACGACATCCTGGCGCAATATTGGCTGAATGACGTCCGTTTGAGCGGCGATGGCGAAGTGGAAATCGGCGACCAACTCGGCTACGGCAGCTACCTCGAACACGCCCGCAACCATCTGACATCGGTGGTGTCGGCTGTTGATTTGCAAGGTGTTCACCACCTTCCCTTCCTTAACAAATTGGAATGGGGCGTGAAAGTGCAGAACGAATACATCAACGACCATATCAAAGAGTGGGTCATGATTGACTCGTCAGGCTACACGCTGCCGATGATCCCCACTACTCCCGGCGAGGTCGTGGTGGCCGGAGACCCTGCACGCGAGCTCTACTTCGGAGACAACAACTACTTGGTGTCCAACAACATGCTGAACACCTGGCGATTCACGGGCTATATCCAGGACACTTGGAAAATCGACAACGACAGCCTGAGCCGTTTCATGCTGACCGGCGGCTTGCGGTATCATTTCTGGACCTACAACCCCAAGGAGTTCACCGTTTCACCGCGTCTGGCCTTCATCTACAAACCCCGCTGGAAGCACGACTGGCAGTTCAGTCTGCGTACGGGATTGTACTATCAGCCGGCCTTTTACAGAGAGATGCGCTACCCCGACGGCACGCTTAATCCCGACATCTTGTCGCAACGTTCCGCCCAGGTGGTGGCCGGCAGCGAATACCACTTCACCCTCTGGCGCCGTCCGTTCAAATTCACGGCGGAGGCCTACTACAAGTATCTCGACCGCCTCATCACCTACAACGTCAACAACGTGCAGATCATCTACAGCGGCTACAACAACGCAAAAGGATTTGCCACCGGCATTGACTTGCGCATCAGCGGCGAATTCGTGCGCGGACTGGAGTCTTGGTTCTCGGTCTCCCTCATGAAGACCATGGAGGATGTGATCGGCGACTACAAGATCGATGCCGACGGCAATATGGTGGAAGTCGGCTACATCCCGCGTCCCACCGACCAGCGGGTGGCCTTCAACCTCTTCTTCCAAGACCACATCCCGAGTTTCCCGCAGTTCCGCGTACACCTGAACTTCGTCTTCGCAAGCGGCCTGCCCTACGGTCCGCCCAACGCCGAACCTGCCATGCGCGTGTTTCGCACCACCTGGTACCGCCGTGTCGATCTGGGACTCTCGTTCATGCTTTTGGAACAGAGTCGCGACCGTATGAAGCACAAATCGCCGTTCCTCCGCAGCATCCGGAATGCCGGAATCTATTTGGAAGTGTTCAACATCCTGAACATCAACAACGTGTCGTCCTACATGTGGTTCACCGACATTTACAATTTCCAACGCCCCGTGCCCACCTATCTGACGGGACGGCTGGTTAATGTGAAATTATTGGTGGAATTCTGATGGCTTACCCCCGCGAACCTGTTATCGCTTCGTTGCCTCCACAAACCGCAATCTCCCGTTAATGTCTTTTATCGACCGGATGTCCGACATCCCGTGCTTTGAGAAGAGTGCGGCGAGTTCGTCGTGGAAGTAGTGGTAGGTTTCCACATACAGACGGCCGCCGGGGGCGAGGGCGCGTCGAGCAAGACTGGCAAGCGCACGGTAGCACCACAGTTTGTCGTCATCGGGAACAAACAGGGCGGTTTCCGGTTCGAAATCAACCACGTTCTTGTGCATCGTGGCGCGGTCGGAAGCAGGAATATAGGGCGGGTTGCTGACGATGACGTCGAAGCGCCTCCCCCCGAAGGGCAAATTCTCCACATCGGCCATGTCGTGGCGGGCGAAGGTCACCCCCACCCCGTTGAGTTCCGCGTTCTGCCGGGCCACCGAGAGCGCCTCCTCGGAGATGTCGGTGGCGAAAACCTCCGCACCGGGCAGCTTCTTGGCCAAGGAGACGGCAATGCAGCCGCTGCCAGTGCCGACGTCCCAAATGGACATCGACTTTGACGGCAGTTTTCCGGGATTCGGGACACCTCGCGCGTCGTCCGTCACCTTCAGCACCAGTTCCTCGGTCTCGGGCCGCGGGATCAGCACCGCCGGCGACACCCGGAACGGCAAACCGTAAAACTCCGTCTCGCCCAGCACATACTGTACCGGACACCCCTCCGACAGCTTCCGCACCTCCCGCCGGAGGTCTGCCATCAACGCCTCGTCCACAGGCTCGTTGGCACGCAACGAAAGCTCGTAGCGCTCCATTTTCAGCCGTGCACAGACATACCACGAAGCCACTGCAGCCGCTTCACGGGGGTCGTAGAGCGGCTGCAGCTGTCGGGTGATATCGTTGGTTAGTTTCCTGATCGTCATGATGTGAGCTTTGGTTCTTTATGGCCCCCATACTGCGCTGCGCTTGTATGGGGTTAATTGCGCTTCGCGCGTATTGCCTCTCCGAGGCTGCTCAAGGAAAGCGCTTGTATGGGGTTAATTGCGCTTCGCGCGTGTTGCCTCTCCGAGGCTGCTCAAGGAAAGCGCTTGTATTATTGGGGTTGAGCGTCCCTATTGCTTCGATGGATGCTCGGGGAAGTCGCGCCATGCCCACTTTTCCGTCACGATTCCCTTGTTGATGACCATGACGCCGGGGTTGGAGCGCATGGCGTCGCGAACCATGAAAGGACCGTGGACGGGGTCGATCGGGTTGTAATAGACCGGGAAGTCGATGCCGTATTTCTTCACAAACCCGGCGATCTCCTCTTCCGGAGAGTTGGTGATGGCCACAAAGTCAACACCCTCTTTTTCGCAGGCTTTTGCGAGAACGAGCGCCTTCCGCATACCCTTCTCGTTGGCCTCGCCCAGGTCGTGGACATACAGAATATAGGTGTCGCTCCCCTTTTCGGTGGCGAAATAGGCGGGCGCATGGTCGGCACCGCTCTCGTCCAGCATGTTGAAACCGTCGATCTTGGCTTTCACCTCCTTCTTGACAATCTTGTCCTGACGGTCCACATACTCGTTGTTCTCGTAGAAAGAGTCGTCTTGCGACATCAGCTCGTCCTGTGTGAGCGTCACCTCCTCGCCGGTGGCGTTGTTCTTATAGATGAACACGACATCCTTCTGCGCGGGTTGCGACACGAACACGGAGACATCCTTGCCCTTTTTCCAGTCACTCTTGCCGATGAACGGAAGATGATGGATGACGTAGAGCTGGAAGCAGACCGAGATGACACAGAACAGCGCGACACAGAGCCACTGTCCGAACTCCGTCAGTCGGCAATCCTTGATCTTCTTGCGGTTGAAGAACACGATCAAAGTCGGTATGATAAAGCCCACGTTCTTGAGGAAAGTGGCCTTGTTGGACATCTCAATCACATCGCCGAAGCAGCCGCAATCTTTCACCACTCCGAAATAGTGGATGCCGTTGACCTCCATGTATTCTGCAATTGCCAGCCACAGGGTCAGGAAGAAGAAGAAAGTCATGAACAGGAGGTAGCCCCAGGCGGCCCATTGCGCTTTCACACGCAGGAGCAACATGCAGCCCAGCACGAACTCGCACATAATGGCCACCACCGCCGCAAAAAGCGCCAACGGATGGAGGAAGCCCATGTGGAAGGAGACGAAATAGTCGTTCATCGTCACCCCGAAACCCACAGGGTCAATGGCTTTCGTGAAACTTGAAAAGATAAACAGGCACCCCAGAAGGATGCGGATGACTTTAAGCCAGATGGGTTCTTTTTTTGCCATAATTTTAAGTTTAGAGGTTTACTGGTATAGAGGCGTAAGCTCTTAATTCTCTTTCTCTATCACAAGACGAATCAAACAGAACATGGAATAATTGATCATATCGTAATAGTTGGCGTCCAGGCCTTCGGAGACGAGGGTGTTGCCCTGGTGGTCTTCGATGGACTTGGTGCGGAAGATCTTCATGAGGATGATGTCGGTGATGGAGCTGATGCGCATCTGCCGCCAAGCCTCGCCGTAGTCGTGGTTCTTGTTCATCATCAGGTCCTTGGCCGCGTGGATGTACTTGTCGTAGAGTCCGGTCACGGTTTCCACATCCATCATGACCTCCTCCTGCGACTCGGCCACGCCCACCTCCAACTGGATGAGGGCCATCACGCAGTAGTTGACGATGCCCACGAATTCGGGGACAATGCCCTCGGCCACCTTCGCCTCGCCCTTCTCCTGGATGCTGCGAATGCGGTTGGCCTTGATGTAGATCTGGTCGGTGAGCGACGGAAGACGCAAGATGCGCCACGCCGTACCGTAATCAATCGCCTTTTTGCAGAAGATATCCCTGCAATAGCGGATTATTTCCTCGTATTGTTCCGGTGTGTTCGCCATTATCTCTTGATGATCTTAAGGTTCTGTACTTGTTGGTTACCGAAGGTGACCTGCATCAGATAGAAACCGGAAGGCACGTCATTCATGTCGAGCCGGCTCTCGGTCTCGCCGCCCACGTTCACTCGCTTCACCAGACGGCCGTTGAGGTCGAACAAAGCGAGATGCTCCACCGGTTGTTCGCTTTGCACCGTCACATACTCGCTGGTCGGGTTCGGGAACACGGTGGCGCGGGTCACCGTGTAGGTCGTCACGCCCACACCGGCAGAATCCACCACATCCTCGACCACCATGACACCGGTGCAAGGCAGCGCCACATTGTCAATCCATGCGCAATCATGGCCCGAACTCTGCGAATAGTCCTTCTCGTAGGAGAATTTGACGGAGTGGTTGCCTGCGGGCAGCATCGTGGAAAAATAGGTCCAGTCCACACTGCCGGAAGCTTCATCCACCGGATTGCCATCGACATAGACCTTGAGAAAATCGTAACCTTCCTCAGAGCTGACTTTGCGATAGTAACCGAGCATCGCGGGGTTCTCAATGGAGACGTAGATAATCATGGAAGATTTGGAATTGCTGGGAAGATTCTGGGCGGAGCGTGCCGCATAAGTGCCGGCATACGCGCCGCTCGAGGTGATCACCCAAGGATAAGTGTTCATATTCCAATCATATTGGCTGAAGTCGCCTGTCTCAAAAGTCTCCATATCGCGACCCACCATGATTTGCAGCGTGTCGATAGTGTGCACCCCCTCGAAATAGGTGTGCCAATAGAGATTCACCAGCGATTTTTCAGGAACCGTGTCGGCAATCTTCACTTGGAAGATGTTGTTCACTACCGTGTTCACATCCATACCGTTGATACTCACACTATTCGAGAGAACCTGGACCCCGGAATAGTTGCAGGTCAGGTCAACGGAACCGTCGGTCACAACAGCATGCCCCACGTTCTTGTTGGAGAGCACAAACTGAATCTGGTCGCCGGAGTTATAGCTTTGGACTTCGACATTGTTCACCATCGTCCTGTAGGAATCGTTCGTCACCTTAGGCAGTTTCACCAACACCTGCACGCTGCGGGCGACCATCGTGTCTTGCCAGTGGACGTGCAGCGTGAAAGGCAGCTTGGAGTAATCTTCGGAGACAGGCATCTGGAAGGAAAAGGCATTGGTGCGGTTTTCGACGTCCTGCACTGCTATGGAGCCTATATAGAGGGAATCCTGCAGCATGGTGACGGAAGACAGCTCAGGGGTCAGTCTGGCATAGACCTGCGAAGCGGCGGAAACCCCGACATTGGTCAACGACAGGTTCATCTGAACCGTGCTGCCGGGGGTGAAGAGCGTGTTTTCGGTGACTTCCACCATGATCGGCACCACGTAAGGGCCGTGAGGATTGATCACCTGAACGCCCAGGAAATACGGGATATAATTCTGCGCCATCGCCACCAACTCGTATTCACCGGGATCGAGATCTGCGGGCAGCGTAATCGTGGCATCGCCATTCTCGTCCGCGAAGGTGGCGGCAATCAACGTGGCCCCTTTGGTCAGCGCCACGTAAGCGTATGGAGCCGCCTGCACAGGATAGGAGGTGGCGTCGGTCGTAATGACAGGGGTCGCCATTACCGTCATGGGGGAAGGAACACCCAGGTAGGCGCGCACAGACGGGTCGCCGAAGCAGTGGTAAATCTCCCAATAGTACTGTTTCAGCGAGGAGGAGGTGGCTTGAACGGTCATGTTGCCGCCGTTGATGATACCGCCGATGGTGGAGACCCAGTCGTTATAGTCTTCATTATGGGTATGGAAGAGTTTGTCATACATGCCCAAATATGCGGGATTGTAGGCCGGATTGGCATTGATGTTGTTCCGGTAGCCCACCGCCCAGTAGTAATCCTCGCCCCAATAGCTGTTGTTGGAGGCACCGATGTAGGCCATGGCACCTTTTTGCTGAGCACGCAGAAGGGCTTCACCGAAGCAGATGCCCGTCTTGAAATTGCCTGATTGACAGCAATTCCCAATCATCACGCCATATTTGTTGGTGTTCTGCAGTTGCGCCACATGCGATGTGGTGAAGGAGGGGTCGGCCCAGCTGGTCTCGCTGCCGTGCGCGGTATAGTTCACCCATCCGGTGCCGGCACTGACCTCCGAACGAATCTGCGCTGCCTGCGAAGAGCAGTTGTAGAGGTGCACCATCACATTGGAATAGGCAGGGTTGTCCGTGTTGATGTAGTTGTTGTAGATATAGTTGACCTGGCCGTTGGCATGGACAGGACCGTAATTGCCGTCCGTACCGGCAATCAGCACCGCGTTGCCCAGGTAGGAGGGATCCGGCATCGTGTATTGCTCGTACATCAGGATCTTCTCAATCTGGTTGGAGAGTTCCTGATTGTTGGTGGCGGAAAGACGGCCGTAATAGCAGTCCGGGAGAAAGTCGCTGCCGGAAAGGGTGGCATAGTACAGGTCGGTGATATGGTCACTGTTGGTCTGGTTGTTGAAGGCAGGAAGCTGTTCCCGGTCGCCGATGAAGAGCAGGAACGCGGGCGCGGGGTTCGCCGGGGTGGCGTTGTCGTACTCTCCCTGGATGTAACTCTTGATGGCGGTCGTGGTGGTGCCCACACCGGGATCGCTCGTGAAAACCAGATCCACCAAGTAGCCGATACGGCGTTTCCAAGCCACGAATCTGGCCAGGTCCGAATTGTCGGCGAACATGTCGTTTGCGATGATCATGTAACGGATCGGCGCGGCGGAATACTCGTTGCGGGTCTCGGGCATCTTGTTGAACACCAAGTCCCTGTTCAGCGGGAAAAGCGGGGAGGCGTACTTCTGCAACGCGACGGTGGCGGCCATGTCGGCATTCACGAAGGTGAACTCCACATCCACATGGGTGTAGATTCTGATTTTGTTTTTAACAGGGTTGTACTGCACCGGGGTGAAAGCGATGTTGGCGAGAGCCACATGGCGCTTCACGCCGGTCTTCTGCACCTGCACCAACGGCCATTGGACGAATGCGTCGGTGTGATAGACGAGCGGGTCGTATGAAAACGGAGGATTGACCTTGTCTTTGGAGACAGTCGCCTGCGTCGGGAAAACCGGGTGGTGGATACCGAGGGCGGCAGCGTCATATTCCGTGTATTGCGCGTTGACCACCGTGGCCACCACGGAATCGCAGACGGGAATCTGCATCAACTTGGTCAGCTGCGGGACCTCAGGTGTTCCCGGAGCGTATGAAGATCCGTATCCGGGCAGCGAAATCATCGAAAAGGTCCCTTGGGGAAGTGTGATGTCTTCCACGGAAAGTTCGCCTGTTTCGAAAGAAACCGCCACTTTTTGATATGAATTCTGCGTGATTTGGATATTCTGCGCCCAAACAACCGGGCTAAAACATAGCAGGACAACCCACAACAACAATTTTTTCATACTTTGATTTTAATTTATTTTACACAAAAATTCAAAGTGGCAAAGATACATTTTTTTTGATATGTCTTACAAGCTTAGGAGCTTACAGGCTTAGGAGCTTACAGGCTTAGGAGCTTACAGGCTTAGGAGCTTACTAGGGGTGCGGTCGAAGCCCAATTCCCCTTCTATTTTAGAAGGGGTGCCCGAAGGGCGGGGTAGTAATATCAAATATCAGAATTCCTTGTGAAAAAAAATGGGCCGTCACCCACCGGCGACGGCCCATTGTCATCTATCAGTTATCAATTATTTCTTGACAAAGGATTTCGTCACAACGCCCTGTTCGGTGGTCACGCGCACGAAGTACATGCCGCTTGCCAAACCGGAGACGTTGATGCGGGTGGGATTGTCAACCACGCTCACAGTGTTGATCAACTTGCCATAGACATCATACACCTCCATGCCGGTGACGTGGAGCTCGTCCACGCGCACGTCGATGTACTCCTTCGCGGGATTCGGATACAACGAGATGCTGTTCAGCAGCCAGTTCTCGATGCCCACTGTCGTGGTGGCCGTGACGGCCGCGGACCAGTCGCTGACATTGCCGTCGCCGCAGTCGGCCTGCACCTGGATCTGGTATTCCGTCTCGGGAGCCAGACCGGTGATGGTGTAGCTGTTGGTGGCGGAAGTGGCGGAAGCCAAGGCGCCGCCCACAGGACGGTATTGGATGTTCCAGCTGTT
>JAEEIG010000115.1 GCA_016281255.1 Bacteroidales bacterium | reverse complement strand
GGGCGCCCACGGCCGTGGCACCGCTCTTGGCGACGCTCTCCGTGAACTTGTTGGGACCGAAGTCGGGCTTCCACTCCTTGGAGGTGATGCGCTCCTTCAGGGCTTCGTACTCACCCTGACGGCAGTTGGCAAGGTTGCGGCGCTCGGGCTTGAACGCGGCGTTCTCGTAGCAATAGACGGGGATGTTCAACTCCTTGCCGACCCGTTCGGCCAGCTGGCGGGCATATTCCACGGTCTCTTCCATCGTGATGTTGGCGATGGGCACAAGCGGACACACGTCGGTGGCACCGAAGCGCGGATGGTCGCCGTGGTGGTTGCGCATGTCGATGAGTTCTTGGCACTTGGCGATGAGCTTGACGGCGGCATCGACCACATAATGCGGTTCACCCACGAAGGTGACGACTGTGCGGTTGGTGGTGGCGCCGGGATCCACATCCAACAATGTCACGCCTTCGGCCTGACGAATGACGTCGGCCACTTGGTTGATGATGTCTTGATTTCTGCCTTCACTGAAGTTAGGAACGCATTCGATTAACTGTTTCATTTTATAAAGTATTGATTATTAATATATTTGATTCTCTCAAAATAAGTGCGCAAATGTACATAAATTACGGATACGCACCAATATAATATAAAAAAGGCGGCCTGGAGAGACCGCCTTTCTTTATTATAATATTGTAAGAATTATTCCACGATGAATTTCTTAACAGTATTGCCGTTGCTGTTGTTGAGATGGAGGAAGTAAACACCCTTGGCCAGGTTGTTCACGGGAATTTGATACATGGAAGTGCCGCCATTGTGTTCAAATTGGTCAACATAGACGGTCTTGCCCATCATATCCACCACCTTGGCGCTGAATTCTTGAGCGTCAGAAGCTTCGACTTGTACATTCACGTAAGAAGTAGCGGGGTTAGGATAGAGATTGATTTGAACATTCTCGAAATCGTCGATACCCGTTTGGATGCCGAAGTAAGTCAATTCGAAGCCGCTGCCTTGCTCCATATTGTCGGAAGCGAAGCGGATAACATATCTGGAGATGAGGCTACCAGCCACATTGAAGAGCGTGGTGGTGTAATTGAAAACTTCACCGATGGCAGGCGGATTGTTGATGTCGTAGCGAGCGACGAGGTCTCTGCTGCTCACGTTAACGGCGGTCTGGTTGTAGATATCCACATAATCACCCTCTTTCAGATCGAACTTTTGGAAAGCATAGACGAGCTTGTCACAGAATTGCAGATTCAGAGTGTGTTCGCAGATGGTAGATGCACGGTATTCGTCATCGCCGGTGGCGTTATTGGGCTTGTCGGTGATGGTAGCCGTCTGATCGGTGTAGGTCTTGTTGGCACAGATGGTTTTGTTGAAGTTGGTCACTTCGAAATTCAGCACGAAGCCATAGTCGGTTTCGGAGTTGGCGGTGGAGGTGAAGACCACGAGCACGCTGTCGGCATTGACAGTGACGGAACCCGGGAGAGGTTGACCTTCGTAGTCGGCATGGATGGCATCGCCTTGGCTTGAATAGTCGTTGCAAGCGGCCATGAGGTAGTTGCCCGTGTATTGTTGTTTGACACCGCTGGCCTCAGTTGCGCCATTATAAATCTTAACGTAGTCGCCGTTTTTCAGTTTCAGTTTGGAGAATTCGAATTTGTAAGAAGTTGCGTCAGGGCAAGCGATGACCCATCTGCGGTTGGAGTTCGGGGCATATTTCATATTGCCGGCACCATCGCTGATCGTGCCGAAGCTGGAGGTGACGCGTTTGAAGCTTTCCGCGGGTTTTTCGATGGCGGAGCTGTCGGGCATCAAATTAATCATCATGCTGTTGGCGTTGTCAGCATTGAAGTTGCCGTAGCTTTGGGAAACTTGGTTGTTGATCAGGAAGTAGCCGTTGCCGGAACCTGCCCAACCCCAGTTCACGTGGAAATAGGTGGCGTTGTTGATGGTGATGTAACCGTCCACGATCCAAGCGTGACCGCCGGCGGCGGCGCTTCTACCGGAGAAGAACAACGGACGATGTTGGTCCAGTTCGGTCTTAGCCATGTTCACCCAAAGATAAATCAGGGAGTCAGTGCCACCGGTAACGTCTTGCAATTGTTTGAACTGGGCGTTTTCATTAAAGAAATAGTGATCTTGGAGAGCTTCCATGGCATATTCGGATTGTGAACCGGAGCCGTCATGACCGTAAGACATGCGAACAGACACACCGCAGTGGTAGATCAATTTTGCCAGTTCGCCGTCGTAAGCGCCCAAAGCGTTGGTCATAGCGTCATAGTCGTATTCGGAAAGGCCATAGTTGACATATTGTGCAGGGTAGGTGTACAGCAGGTTGCCGTCATCGTCATACTCGCGAGGGATATAATACACAGAACCGTAACCATGATCCGGGTAACGATAGTAATAGAGGATGTTGGCCATGGTAAGGGCGACACAGCCCACAGGGGTGCGGTGGTCTTCAGAATAGGAGTTCTGAGGGTTGTAAGGGCAGAACTGGTTGTAGTATTGTTCCTGTGTCCAGCGGGTGGTGATCAAAGGTTCGACGCAGGGGTTGCCTTTGGCGCTGCGGTAGGGAGTGAATTCAGCAGCCAGATAGTGGTCCCAGGAGTTGCGTTTTTGCAAAGCGGCGGAAGGGTTGGTCATCAGGTAAGCCAAGTCGTTGGCATATCGTTGCATATAAATGTCAGCGCCGATGCCTTCCTTGTAGTTGCTTTCCAAAGAGAAAGCCAACACAGGGTTTGCCAAATCTGTGGCAGACACGACAATGAATCCTTTGTCACCGACGTTGAAGCGGTAAGTGACAGGAGTGCCATCGGCAGAATACTCCGTTTGGGCAAGCACCAGCTCCATTTGGTTGGCTTTGGCGGTGCCGACACGTTCGGCAAGGAAGTTTTTGGAAGCTCGCATAGCATCTTCCACGGGAATCACATTCACTGCATAGCTCAATGTGACGAACATCAGTAATGATGCTAAAAGGGTAAATTTTTTCATATTTTATTGAATTTTATTTATAATTATTCCTTTTAATAATATTGCCGCAAAAATACAAAAAAATTAATTCCAAAATTTGTCTTGATGAACATTTTAAATTTTATGTTGTTTCAGGAGATTTTTGTATTTTTGCAGTTTGGTTTTCCAAACCGAGCAAATCTTTTTAAGACAATTAGTTATATATATTATGAATACCTCTAGAAAAATTTCGGAAGACTTATGGTTCATCGGGGCTTCCGACCGTCGATTGGCCCTTTTTGAGAACATGATGCCCGTTCCGCGCGGCGCCTCCTATAATTCTTATCTCCTGTTGGATGAGAAAACGGTGCTGTTGGACACTGCCGACCAGGCGGTCAGCATGCAGTTCATCGAGAATTTGACTGCTGTTTTGGCCGGACGCGCACTCGACTATGTCGTTATCCATCATGTGGAGCCCGATCACTTGGCCTCTTTGCAGGAGGTTTTGGTCCGATGGCCGAACGCCGTCATCGTCTGCAGCCTGCAAGCCTCCCGCATGTTGAGTCAGTTTATGGATTTGCCGGAAGGCACGCAAATCCGGGTTGTCAAGGAAGGCGAGAAGCTGGAAACGGGAAAGCATGCGCTGAATTTCGTGGGTGCGCAGATGGTCCACTGGCCTGAAGTGCTGGTCTCCTACGATTCGACCGACAAAGTGCTCTTCTCTGCCGACGCTTTCGGCACTTTCGGGGCGCTGAACGGCAATCTCTACGCCGACGAGGTCCATTTCGACCGCGAGTGGATGGACGAAGCCCGCCGCTATTACACTAATATTGTGGGAAAATACGGAATCCAGGTGCAGAATCTGTTGAAGAAGGCTGCCGCTTTGGACATCGCTATGATTTGCCCGCTGCACGGTCCGATCTGGCGCAAGGATTTCGGGAAGTTCATTGAAAAATATGACAAATGGAGCCGATACGAACCTGAAGACAAGGAAATCCTCATTGTCTATGGTTCCATGTACGGTCATACGGAATCGGTGGCGACGGTGCTTTCCGGCCTTTTGGCCGACAAGGGCTGTCTCAACATCCAGATGTTCGATGTCTCCGCCACACATGTCTCTTACCTGGTGTCGGAGTCTTTCCGTTGCAGCCACATTGTCTTGATCGCTCCCACCTATAACGGCGGTCTCTACCCGCCGATGGAGAACTATTTGCTTGACATCAAGGCACATCTGCTCCAGAACCGCACCTTCACCGTGATTGAGAACGGCTCATGGGCACCCGTCTCCGGCAACGCCGTCAAAGCCATTCTCGGCGAAATGAAGAACACCACGGTCCTCGAGCCCGCCATCACTTTCAAATCCGCGATGAAAGAGACGCAACGCGCCGAATTGGAGGCATTGGCGGATGCAATCGTAGGATCCCTCAGATAGAGAGGCATTATCAGGCCACACCAGCGAAGCGCAGTGTGGGATCACAAACTGTAAACTGTAAACCGTAATCCGTAAATCGTAAACTAATGTATAAAATCGTCAAAAAGGAAGAATTAGGCCAGGACACCTTCCTGATGGAAGTGGAAGCCCCGAAAATCGCGCAATCCGTTCTGCCCGGACAGTTCGTCATCGTGAAAGCGAACGAAACCGCAGAGCGCATCCCGTTAACCGTCAGCGACACATTTCTGCCGGACGGCACTATTACTTTGGTCATCAAAGCGATAGGCGTTTCAACGCGGAAAATTGTCTCCTATCCTGTTGGCGGTTTTTTCCATGATGTGGTGGGACCGTTGGGCAATCCATCGGCTTTTATCCACCGCCCGATCGGCATGCTGCGCCGGTCGCGCTACTGTTTCATAGCGGGAGGTGTTGGCATCGCTCCGGTCTTCCCATTGGTAAAATGGATGTCACAACACGGACTGGAATGCGATGTCATCATCGGGGCCCGCAATGCTTCGCTGCTTTTCTACATCGAGCAGTTCCGCAAGATTACCAACAACTTGTATATCACCACCGACGACGGTTCCATGGGGTTCAAGGGCACGGTGAACGACATGCTGGACCATTTGGTGCACCATGAAGGTCGTCGCTATGACGAGATCACGGCCATCGGTCCGATGATCATGATGAAGTTCGTGTCGTTGAAAGCCAAGGAGTTGGGCATCCCTTGTGTGGTGAGTCTCAACTCGCTGATGGTCGATGGTACGGGTATGTGCGGCGCGTGCCGCGTGCATATCGGTGGGCAGACCAAGTTCACCTGCGTCGATGGTCCCGAATTTGACGCATCGCTCATCAACTTCGACGAGTGCATGCACCGTCAGGCGATGTATGACCATGTTGAAGGTCGTAAGTTGTTGGAAGAAGAGGAGTTAAGGGAGAATCACCAATGTCATATCGGCGGTATCGCACATGAGGCCCTTCCACCGAAATCACGCGTGCCGGTGCGCGAGCAAGCGCCTGAGGTGCGCCGTTCAAACTTTAGGGAGGTTTGTTTCGGCTACAATGCCGAAGAGGCGGTGGAAGAGGCTCGCCGATGTCTGACTTGCAAAAACCCGCAGTGCGTGAGCGGCTGTCCGGTGCATATCCGCATCCCCGACTTTATTTCGCTCATCAAAGACGGTCAGTTCGACAAGGCCGCCTCGCTGATTCGCGAGGACACCGCCCTGCCGTCCGTGTGCGGTCGTGTATGTCCGCAGGAGAGCCAGTGCGAAGGCAAATGCGTCCTCGGTCGCAAGGGCGACCCCGTGGCCATCGGCAAGTTGGAGCGCTTCATCGGCGACTGGTCGATGAAGAACAACATCGTGGCGCAGAAGCCCTCCGTGCGCAAAGGCCAGAAAGTGGCCGTGGTGGGCAGTGGCCCCGCCGGTCTGACCTGCGCCAAGGAGTTGCGTTGTATGGGTTACGATGTGACTGTGTATGAGGCACTTCACGAGTTTGGCGGCGTGCTTGTCTATGGTATTCCGGAGTTCCGTCTGCCGAAAAAGGATATCGTGAAGCCCGAAATCGAAACCATCAAGAATCTCGGTGTGCGTTTCGAGAGCGATGTGGTGATCGGTCGTACCATGTCGGTCGATGATCTTATGGACAAATGGTGTTATGATGCCGTTTTCATCGCCTCTGGTGCCGGTTTCCCCAATTTCATGAACATCGAGGGTGAAAACTTGTGCGGAGTTGTCTCTGCCAACGAGTTCCTGACCCGAAACAACCTGCTATTCTCCTATAAAGAAAAATATGAGACCCCGAACTTCGTCGGCAAGAAGGTGACGGTGGTGGGCGGCGGCAATGTGGCCATGGATGCGGCCCGCACGGCCATCCGTCTCGGTGCTGAGGTGCATATCGTCTATCGCCGGTCCGAAGAGGAATTGCCGGCCCGTCGCGAAGAGGTACATCATGCCAAGGAGGAAGGTATTGACTTCCAATTGCTTACCAATCCTGTTCGCATTCTCGGAGATGAAAAAGGCTGGGTGTGCGGCATGGAGTGCGTGCGCATGGAGCTCTCCGAGCCGGATGAATCGGGCCGCCGTCGTCCTGTGAAAATTCCGGGTTCAGAGTTTGTTTTGGACACCGATATGGTCATCATGTCCATAGGGACCTCGCCCAACCCGCTGATTTACACCACAACGCAAGGCTTGGATGTCAACAGTCACGGTTGCATTGTGGCCGATGAGGTAGGCGCCACTTCGCGCGAAGGCGTTTTCGCCGGAGGCGATATTGTGTCCGGCGCGGCTACCGTGATTCTCGCCATGGGCGCGGGCAAGCAGGCGGCCAAAGCCATCGACGAATACCTCAGGAAAAAGTGATCCTTTTTGGGACATTTGTTAAAAAAAATCGGGTTGGCCATTTGGTCAACCCGATTTTTTTTATCTGTAAGAGATTCTATTACAGAAGATTGTATGTATCTGTAGCAATCACTAACTCCTCATTCGTGGTGACGACCACCAGTTTCGTGGTGGAGTCGGGAGTGGAGATGATGCCGTCTTCGCCGCAGTACTTCTGGTTGGCTTCGGGGTCGAGTTTCGCGCCGATCCATTCCAGGTTTTCACAAATCTTCTCGCGTTGGAACCAGGCGTTTTCGCCGATACCACCGGTGAAGAGGATGACGTCCACACCGCCCATGGCGGCTGCATACGCGCCGATGTACTTGCGCACGCGGTATGCGAACATGTTGAAGGCGTCGGTGCTGCGCTCGTCGCCAGCGTCGCGGCCGGCGCGGATGTCGCGCATATCGACACTCTTGCCGGAGATGCCCAGCAGACCGCTCTTCTTGTTGATGAGGGTGTTCATACCCTTGGTGTCGAGACCTTCCGTGTCCATGATGTAGAGCAGCGCGCCGGCGTCGATGTCGCCCACACGGGTGCCCATCACCAGACCTTCAACCGGGGTGAAGCCCATGGAGGTGTCGATGGATTTGCCGTTCTTGATGGCGCAGATGGAGGCGCCGTTGCCGAGGTGGCAGCTCACGATCTTGGCGTTCTCGTATGGGATGCCGGCCAGCTCAGCGGCCTTCGGACCCACATACTTGTGGCTGGTGCCGTGGAAACCGTAACGACGGATCTTCTTTTCGGTATAATACTCGTAAGGAAGAGCATACAGGAAAGCCTCGGCAGGCATGGTCTGATGGAAGGAGGTGTCGAACACGCCGACGTGCTTCACGTTCGGGAGCAATTTCTTCATGGCATCGATGCCCGTGAGGCTGGCGGGATTGTGCAGGGGAGCCAAAGCGCAGAGCTTGGCAATCTCCTCGCGCTCCTTGTCGCCGATGACGCAGCTCTCCTTGAAGTACTCGCCGCCGTGGGCCACGCGGTGACCCACTGCACCGATTTCGTCCAAAGACTTGATGACACCGTGCTCGGGATCGGTCAACATATTGAGAACCAGTTTGATACCTTCCTCGTGGGTCGGGATGGGGGTTTGTACATAGCATTTCTCCTTGCCGACAGGTTTGTGGGTGAACTCACCCATCTCCAAACCAACACGTTCTACAAGACCTTTGGCCAATAATTCGGGTTGCGGTTCCATCTCCAGCAACTGATACTTGATGGAGGAACTACCGCAGTTGAGGACTAATATTTTCATATTCAATTATTTAATTAGAATTTTTTGATAAAGTTTCTGCAATAAAGCATGGCAAAAATACAATTTTTTTGAAAAGTGTCCATAAAAATGAAAATTCTCTTCTTTGTCCATGCGCACGCGCTTAGGGTAAAGCGAAAAAATGCTATCTTTGCGCTTTGTTTTAAATGGCGGAGTAATCGCCCAAATACTTAGTATATAACAGATTAGATTAAATATGGCTACAGAAATCAACACCAAGTACGACCCGATTGCGGTGGAGGACAAATGGTATAAATTTTGGATGGACAATCATTTCTTCCATTCTGAACCCGACAGCAGACAGGCATACGCCATCGTGATTCCGCCGCCAAATGTGACTGGCGTGCTCCACATGGGACACATGCTCAACAACACGCTTCAGGATGTGATGATCCGTCGCGCCCGCATGAAGGGCTTCAATGCCGTTTGGGTGCCCGGAACCGACCACGCCTCTATCGCCACGGAAGCCAAAGTGGTGAACTACCTCAAAGAGCAAGGCATTGATAAAAAGGATCTTACGCGTGAGGAATTTCTGAAGCATGCGTGGGAATGGAAAGAGAAATACGGTGGCATTATCCTCAAACAGTTGCGTAAGTTAGGGGCCTCCTGCGACTGGGAACGCACCAAATTCACGATGGACCCTGAAATGTCGGAAGCTGTGACCGAAGTCTTTGTGGATCTCTACAAAAAAGGCAAGATTTACCGAGGCGTGCGCATGGTCAACTGGGACCCGAAAGCGCTTACCGCTGTCTCTGACGAAGAGGTGATTTACAAGGAGTTGCAATCGAAACTCTACTACGTTCGCTATCAAATCGAAGGTGAAGAGAACGAGTACATCACCATCGCGACCACCCGTCCGGAAACTATCCTCGGCGATACGGCCATCTGTATGCACCCTGAGGATGAGCGTTATGCCAAGTATAAAGGCAAACGCGCCATCGTTCCTATCGTAAACCGTTCTGTCCCTTTGATTTACGACGAATATGTGGAACGCGAGTTCGGTACCGGCGCGTTGAAAATCACACCGGCCCACGATATCAACGACTACAACCTCGGCATCAAGCACCATTTGGAGACCATCAACATCTTCAATGACAACGGTACGCTCAACGAGAATGCTCAGTTCCTCGTCGGCATGGACCGTTTCGAGGCGCGCAAGGCCATCATCCCGATGTTGGAAGAGGCCGGGAACCTCGTCAAGATTGAGGATTACACCAACAAAGTCGGCTTTTCCGAACGTACGAACGAGGTCATCGAGCCGAAACTTTCCATGCAATGGTTCTGCAAGATGGGCGAACTTGCGAAACCCGCCCTCGATGCGGTCATGAACGGCGATATCAAATTCCACCCGGAGAAGTTCAAGAACACCTACGCGCACTGGATGGAGAACATCAAGGATTGGTGCATCAGCCGCCAGCTTTGGTGGGGTCACCGCATCCCGGCTTGGTATTTGCCGAACCACGAATTTGTGGTGGCGCATAATATCGATGAGGCATTGGAAATTGCCCGTCAGAAATTCCCCGAATTGAATCTGACCATCAACGACTTGAAACAGGACGAGGACGTAATGGACACTTGGTTCTCCTCCTGGTTGTGGCCGATTTCCGTGTTCGACGGCATCCGCCATCCCGACAATGCAGAAATCAAATACTACTATCCGACGGCCGTGTTGATCACCGCTCCCGACATCATCTTCTTCTGGGTGGCGCGTATGATCATGGCTGGTCTCGAATGGCGCGGCCAGATTCCGTTCAAAGATGTCTATTTCACGGGTACTGTGCGTGATAAGCTGCACCGCAAGATGTCGAAACAGCTTGGTAACTCTCCCGACCCTATCATGTTGATGGAGAAATACGGTGCCGACGGTGTGCGTTTCGGTATGTTGCTCAGCTCTCCCGCGGGTAACGACCTGCTGTTTGACGAATCTCTTTGCGAACAGGGTCGTAACTTCAGCAACAAGCTGTGGAACGCCTTCCGTCTGGTCAGAGGCTGGGAGGTGGATGACAATCTGCCGCAGCCGCTGCATACCGCCACCGCCATCCGATGGATGCATGAGCGTCTCATCGAGGTGTTCCACGGAATGCAATGGCACGTCCAACGCTATCGTATTTCCGAGGCGTTGATGATTATCTACAAGCTGGTGTGGGACGACTTCTGCTCCTGCTTCCTCGAAGTGGTGAAGCCCGGTTTCCAACAGCCCATCGACGGCAAGACCTACCGTGACATCATTGACATTTTTGAAATGCTGATGCAGTTCCTGCACCCGTTCATGCCCTTCATCACCGAAGAGTTGTGGCAAACAATGCGTCAAAGAGGTGAAAAAGAGTCTATTATGATGACCCAAATGCCGGTGTTGGATGTCGAAATGAATCAGAAAGTGCTGGACGATTTCGCCGCTGCCCGCAAGGTGATCGAGCAGGTGCGCCGTATCCGCACGGAGAAGAACATCGCGCAAAAACACGCGTTGACCCTCAAGGTCTATACCTCTCCCGAGCACGCCAACAACGCCACGGACTCCGTTATCGCGAAACTCTGCAACTTGGAAAAGATCGAGTATTTGGAGACCAAGGACATCGACGGCGCTTCTTTCATTGAGAACAACATCCAGTATTCCATCCCGTTGACCGGTCTGGTGGATGCTTCTGAAGAGATCAAGAAATTGGAGGCCGACCTGCAGTATGCGGAAGGTTTCCTGCAAACGGTGATGAAGAAGCTCTCCAACGAGCGTTTCGTGAACAATGCGCCGCAGAATGTGGTCGATATCGAACGCAAGAAGAAGGCCGACGCGGAGGAGAAAATCCGCATCATCAAAGAGCAATTGGCGAAACTGAAATAGTATGAAAGCGGTATTACGCTACTTTATGCTACTGGCAGCCTTGCTGATACCCATCACCTTCTCCAGTCTGAAAGACCGTTTCCCGATGGTGCTGGGCATAACGCTTGGCGTGACATTGGCCTACTGGGGGATGTATTTCTGGATGAAACGGAAAAACAAATAATCCGCGATTATTCCCTTATTATCAATTTCGTAGAGACGATGTGCACATCGTCTCTACGAGCATGTTATGATCTCGTCAATAATCCGGTCGTGCGGCTCGCAGGGAATTTCCGGCAACAGCTGGAAATCGAAGCAGAGACCGATGGTGTGAACTTGTGGGTGTCGGGCGAGGAAGCGGTCATAGTAGCCGCGACCACGGCCTAAACGGTGACCCTCTCTGTCGAAGGCCATTCCCGGAACCACGATGAGGTCGAAACTGCCTGCATAGGGATGGTTTTGCGGTTCCGGAATATGGAAGTCTCCTTCCGCAAAATCCACGTTATCCGCTAATTCCACAGGAATGATGTCGTCTCCCACCACGGTGGGCAGGATAATGGTTTTCCGGTGACGCCACTGCTCCAGGAAGTCTAAAGTCTGCACTTCGTCGGGCAGAGAGGCATATAACATGATTCTTTGCGCCGTTTGAAAGCGGGGATGGGCGGCCAATTGTTGCAGAACAAGGTCGGATTGGCGGTGTAATTCTTCAGGCGTGTGTTGTTTTTTGGCGGCGCGGATTTGCTGCCGCAGGGTTTTCTTATCCATTTTGCAATGCGGATTCTAAACGTGTAAGTACCTCTTTATAAGCGGATTCGACATCGCCAAGATCGCGACGGAAAAGGTCGCGGTCCAGATGCTCGTGGCTTTCGGAATCCCAAAAACGGGCGGTGTCGGGCGAAATCTCGTCAATCAGCATCAGTTTGCCTTCCGTGTCGAAGCCGAACTCCAATTTGAAGTCGATAAGGTCGATGTTGATGGATTTCAGCAGTTTAGTCAGCAATTCGTTGGTTTTCTGCATAATGGAACGAATCTCGCGCAAGGTCTCTTCGGTTGCGTAACCCAGTGCCAACACATGATAATGGTTGATCAACGGGTCGCGAAGGATGTCGCTTTTAAGGCAGATTTCGTAGATGGTGCTCTCCGGAACGGTGCCCTCTTCGATGTCGAGTCGCCTGGAGAGGGTGCCGGCGATGACATTGCGCACGATGAACTCCAGTGGCAGCGACTTTGCGCGGCGGCACAGTTGCTTGTTCTCGTCCAACTGTTCGACAAAATGGGTGTAGATGCCATTTTGTTCCAAGTATTTGAAAATCAGGGATGAAATTTTGTTGTTAAGCGCACCTTTGTTGGGAATGGTTGATTTTTTCACCCCATAATAAGCCGTTTCGTCATCTTTGTAGGACATGATGACGAAATTTTGCCCTTCTGTGGCGAAAATCTGCTTGGATTTGCCGTTATACAGCAGTGCTTTTTGATTCATTCTCCTTTTTCAATACGACAATTTCAAAGATGGCGAACAGGAAATAGATGACCATGAACGCAATGGCGAACCGGATGCTATCTTCCTTGTTCAAAAATATATACAGAAAAAGAAACAGCAAACAGGAGAGAATTTTCACGGTACGGGAGATCATGTAGGCGGAGACGAACCTCTTGCCGTTTTGTCCGTCTTCGCTGCGCAGGACGATGTACATGGTGAAGAGGGTCATCGCGAAGAAGAAAAGCACGATGAACGGCAACGCCGGGGTCGCAAGTTGCGGGCACAGCCACTGAAATAGCAGGGAAAGTCCGGCTATGATGACGGAAAACAGGATAATTCGGAATGAAAACTTCCTAATCGGAATTTTTTTGCTCATTTTTTGATTGTTTTTGCGACTTTATTGAGGAACGGATAATCAGGTATAGCGAAATGGCAATACTGGCTAATGAGCATACAATGACGAACAACGGGCTGGTGCTCAGTAGTTTGTCTAATTTTATCCCTCCAAAAACGCCCAAAACGATGAGTGCTCCCATCTCAAAAGCCAGGTTGGAATAAACGGCATATTGATGGATGGGAGAACTCTTCTTTCGAGCTTTCGGTGCGCTCATACGCTATTTGCGTTCGGGTTGGGCGGCTTGCGGGGCGACAGGGCGGTTGTTGCGCATCTTGCAGTTGCCGGAAAATTCGGCACCCGGTTCGATGGCAATCTTGCCGGTTTCGATGTTGCCAATCAAATTGGCGGTGGCTTTCAAGGAAATCAATTCTGTGACCAGCAGTGATTCAGCTTTTACAGATCCTTCAATCTCTATATTGGCGCATTTGATATTGCCTTCCACCACACCGCTGCGGCCGACGATGATTTTTGCCTTGGATTCAATATTGCCTCGAAGCGCCCCGTCGATGCGGCAGTCGGATGAAGTGACCATGTTGCCCTGCAGTTGGGTACCTTGTGCAATAACGTTGACGGCCGAAGCGCCGAAATCTCGTGTATCTGTCTCTTTCATAAGCATCTGTATTTATTTGTTGTTAAGATAATTTTCTTTGAAGAATGCCGGATAGTTGACCCGTTCGTCCCGTTTGTTATAAAAAGTGGTGTAGTTATTGGCACTGATGGCGAACACCTCAATCACTTTGTTGTCAATATCCGTCACGAATGTCTCGTTTTTAGTGAGAATGTTGTAGTAATCCAGGGCCTCCGAGCTGTTCCCGAATTTGGAAACGGTGACCATCTGGCGTTGGTTGTCAATAAAGAAACTGCTGACAACCAACTTTTTAAGACTGAAAAAGGCCTTGTTGAAATTGTTAAGGTTCTGCTTGACGGTTTGCAATGGCAATTCGGCAGTCTTGACTAACAAAATCACATAATGCTGGTCGTCCGGTTTGAAGGAGAAAACACTCTCCGTCTGTGTTTCGGATTGCAGGATTTCTTGCAATGCTGCCTGCTTTGTGGAGGTTGTGTCCGTAATGCCCAGACTATTCTGGATCTGAGCCTTTGTGAAGTTGGACAAGTAGTAGCGGGCCAATTCCGCCACAGGCTGATCCTTGTAGTTGGCGACCAATCGGGTCATTCCGACGATGAGCGTGTCTTCATTGTAAATCTGTCCAGCCGCGACGGCGCGCAGATAAGCATATTGGGATTGCAGGGTCTCGTCGGTGCAGTTCGGGATGGCGGCGTCTGCGGCGGTAATCACGTTTCTCCAGCGTTTTTGGGTGAAATCCTCATACACCTGGGCGTATTGGTTTTCCAACACTTTCTCTCTGGCTTCCAGTTTGCTATAGTAATCCGGGTCTTGGATAAGCTTGGCGTAGTCGGTTTCCGGGTATTGGGTCAGCAGCATGTTCTTGTAGGTCTCCGCCTTGGGGTCGCCAGTGTTGCGGTAGAGGGTGTAGAGCATGAAGACAGAGGGCAGGGCGTACTCGCTTTTCGGGTAGCGTTGCAGCAACGACTCAAAGGAGGCGCAAGCACGCTTGGTGTCGCTCAACAAATCCTGGTACATGAAGCCGGTTTCATATAAGTCTTTGGCAATGATGGCATTGGCGGTGTCTTTGGCGCCAGCCGTCAAAGGCAGGTCTTGCAGGTAGTAGGCCTCCTTCTTCGGGTCGGTTTCGCGTTTCGCAATCGGATTGCCGTCCTCGTCGTATTCCACCGTGTCTTTCGCCAATGAAGGGTCGTTCATCAAGGCCATGTCGTCGAAAGAGATCTGCGTCTTGTTGCTGATGAACCAGTTGTCCTCCAATTTCCGGTTGCCGAAGCGGCGGTAGAAGTCTTGTTGACCGGCGGTCACGAGCGACTGGTTGTAGAAGTACCATTTGCCGTTGGAGGAGGTGGTGTTGATGTTGGTATAGGAGGCGGCGTTCTGCATGGCCAGCATGCGTTCTGCTTCCTCGGCAGCGGCTTTACGTTCCGCTTCGGTGTAGTCGGCAATCATTTTCTGCACCCAAGCCCTTCGCTGTCCCTCAGGCAGGTTCGCGATTCGCAAAAGGCTGTCTTGCAGATCAATTTCATCCAGCTTGTCCACCAAATCCTTCAACACGTTGGATTTATTCTGCAGACTCTCATAGTTGGGGTAGTTCTTCGGGATGGAGAGCATGGCGGTGTCATAATAGTGTTGCGCCTCGCGGTACTCGTTGTGGTCGAAGTACAGGTCAGCCAAGGTGAGGCTGGAGAAGGTCTTCTGGTAGTTGTTGTTCGTCGAAGCGGTCACGGATTTGGCGAGATATTCCATACGCAGGTCGTCGTCCTCGTCAATGCGGGCGATTTCCGAATATGCATAGTAGATCTGGTCACGATAATCCTCATTCTTCTTGTCCTCCAGCATCTTGTTGAGCTGCTTGGTGATGGCATTGCGATTCGCTTCCGTGCCGTCGTAGTTGGCCGCCATGTGCATCTGCGCACAGAAAGTCATCTCGTAGTTGTTGGACTTTTTGATCACTTCTCTGAAGTTCTTCTGGGCTTCGGCCTGCTGACCGAGGTTCTCGTACAGTTCGCCCAAAATCAGCTGCAGACGGGTGCGGAACTCCCGTTTCGGTTTGTTGGAGAGGGCGTTGCCGATATAGTCGATGGCCTCCTGCACGTCTCCGTCGGGGGCGGTAAGATGGTATTCCGCCTTCGCGGCGTTGAAAAGCACGCCGATGCTCTTCTTTTTCTTGTCGTTCTGGTAACGCAGGGTCTCCAACAGCTCATCCGCGCTGGAATAATAGCCCTGCCGCATCTGTGTGCGTGCCAGTAGAATCTGCGCCTCGTTGAGAATGTTGGATTTCGGGTAGTTGTGAACGATGTAGTTCAGTACGCGCTGCGCCTGCACATAATCCTGTTTGTAGAAGTAGGATTTGGCCATCAGGAAGTAGGCGTCGTCAATCGTCTTCACATACTCCTTGCCCTTGATCATCATGGAGTGCTTGTGGATGGCCTTCGAGGACTTTTCGATGGTGCGGTCGAGGTGCGGAAGGCACGGACCGAGCTCTGTTTTGTCGGGGTAGTTGTATATCGGCAAGGTGGCGGTGTAATTGTCCTTGGAGAGCTTTGCCAACTCCCTTTCCGCATCTTTCATCGCCTGATTTCCGTTCCAATATACATTGTATCTGCACGTGACATTGTGGTAGGCACGATTGGGGAAGGTGTTTTTGGAGGTAGAACACCCTGCCAGTACTGCTATCGTCAGCAGACTGATACCGATCCTGGTGAATATTTTTGTTTTCTTTCTCAACGATCTGTAGTTTTAGTGAATCGTGTTTAACGTGAAAAACGAGATTTTATTTTGTCTGATTTTTGAAATATTCGTCTAACAGACGTTGCACATATTTCCCGAAGACGTCGAACTCGATGTTGACAACAGAGCCGGGCCGGAAGTTGTGGAAGTTGGTCACTTTGTAGGTGTAAGGGATGATGGCCACGGAGAAGCGGCCCTTTTCGGAATCCACCACGGTGAGGCTGACGCCGTTGACGGAGATGGAGCCTTTGGGCACGGTGAAGTTGTTTTTTTCGGGGTCGTAGGTGAAATAGAAACGCCAGCTGCCGTTCTCGTCCACCACCTTTTCGCACACGGCGGTTTGATCGACATGCCCTTGCACGATGTGTCCGTCGAAACGTCCGTCCATGCGCATGCTGCGTTCCAGGTTCACTTCGTCGCCGACCTTCCAGGTGCCGAGGTTGGTTTTCAGCATGGTCTCTTCCATAGCCGTCACCACGTACTGTTTTTTCGCCTTGTCCAATTGAACCACAGTAAGGCAGCAGCCGTCGTGCGCCATGCTTTGGTCGATGCTCAATTCATCGGCAAAATCCACCTCCAACGTGAAATTGAAGTTGGTTCTGTCCTGTTCAATCTTTACAATTTTACCCGTTTTTTCTATGATTCCAGTAAACATTATTATCCAAAATTAAAACCTGCAAAGATAGTAAATTTATGGAATGTCGGATAAAAAGTATATTTTTGCCGCAAAATCGAGAAAATGATACATCTCAAGCTTTCGAATATAAAGATTCCGGTGGCGGAAGCCAGGAATATCAAGAATTTGGTATGCAAGCAGTTCCGTATCCGGACGGAGGATTTGGACGGCTTCCGCATCGTGCGGCAGTCAGTGGATGCCCGCAAGAAGAACAACGTGCTGTACAACTATCAGGTGGAGGTTTCGGTTCCAGACGGATACCGTGGTTTGCTGAATGGTCCAGATGCCACGGAATGCGTTGCGGCACAGGAATTCACTTACCCGAAGTGGCATCATGACCGGAGGCCCGTGGTGGTCGGTTTCGGGCCGGCGGGGATGTTTGCCGCGCTCTGTCTCGCCCGCTGCGGCGCACACCCTGTCATCATCGAGCGGGGCGAGCGTATCGAGGAAAGGCAGCAGTCGGTGCAACGTTTTTTGCAGACGAAAGTGCTGAATCCCGACTCCAACGTCCAATTCGGCGAAGGCGGTGCCGGCACTTTTTCCGACGGCAAACTGAACACGAACGTCAACAGTGAGTATAACCAGTTTATACTCAACGAATTCTATCGACATGGCGCCCCTGAGGAGGTTACCTACCAGCAAAACCCGCATGTGGGCACCGATTATCTCTCGAAGGTGGTCAAAAACATCCGCACCGAGATAGAAAGCTTGGGCGGCGAGTTCCATTTCAACACTCTTTTCGACGCTTTCGAGAAGGAGGGTGAGGCGTTAAGGATTCATTGTAATAACGACAAGACATTTGTGACCCATCACCTGCTGTTGGGTTTGGGGCATTCCGCCCGCGACACCATCCGCATGTTGCACGCCCGCGGGGTGCTGATGGAGCCCAAAGGGTTCTCCATCGGGGTGCGGATGGAGCATCTACAGCGCGACATCAACCGGATGCAGTACGGACAGGCAGCCTCTTTGCTTCCGCCCGCTTCCTACAAAGGGGTGGTGCATCTCAAAGACCGCGGTGTCTATACCTTCTGCATGTGCCCCGGCGGCACCGTGATGGCCTCCGCGAGTGAGAAGGGCACGATTGTCACCAATGGCATGAGCGAGCACAAACGCGACAAGGCCAACGCCAACAGTGCGCTTTTAGTGAGTGTCACCCCGGAGGATTTCCTTCAGGGGTCGGTTCTGGACGGCATCGACTATCAGGAGAAATATGAGCAGCTGGCCTTCCGTATGGCGGGCGACGGGCGCGCCCCCGGGAATCTCGTGGGCGAGTTTCTGAAAGGTCAAATCGCCACACGTCACCGCAAGGTCGTCCCTTCCTACCCGCACGGAATCCACTACGGGGACTTCAAACGTTGTCTGCCCGAATACGCCGTACATGCTTTGCGGGAGGCATTGCCGCTGCTCGACCGCAAGCTGCCCGGCATCGCCAACGTGGATACCGTGTTGACGGGTGTGGAGACCCGTTCTTCTTCGCCTGTGCGCATCCTTCGTGATGAGGCGAGAATATCCTCAGTGCCGGGAATATATCCTATCGGCGAAGGCGCAGGCTACGCCGGCGGCATCATGAGCGCCGCCATCGACGGACTGAAGACGGCCATCAGCCTTATGTAGATTATGGTCTCTTTGCTGAATACAAAAAGGGACGAAGCTCAACGCTCCGTCCCTTTGTCGTATAATCGCAAACCTTACTATTTCTGCATCGTCGTCGGGTGCATGTCGGCGCGGGTGTAGATTTCGGGTTTGAAGTACTTCTTCATGAAATCGACCATATCTTTCTTGGTGATGGAATTGACGATGTTGTCGTATTCGGAAGGAGCGATAAGTTCCTCACCTTGGTTGACTTTGTTGCTGATGTAGCTGAGCCAGAAGCGGTTGGTTTGGATGTTCTTGGCACGGGTGCTCAGCATCTGTTTCTTGATGAGCTCCATGGTCTTGTTGTCGGGTCCTTTCTTCTTGAAGTCGTTGAGGATCTTCAAGCTGGCGTCGGCCAGTTTGTCGGTCTTCACAGGGTCGCAACCCAGCAGAATCATCAGGGTCATCTCAGGACGCGGGAGTTTGCTGGCGCCCATCTGCACCATCGGGGAATAGACATCGCCCATCTTCTCACGCACGATGCGCACGAATTGGATGTCCAAAGCTTCGCCCACCATGTCGGCGATGATGGAATTACGGTAGTTCCAGTCAATAGGGTTGCTGATGATCATGCCCATCCAGCCCTGTTCCTCGGTACCGGCATAGACGGTTTGCGTGGAAGCCTTGTCAGGACGCGGTTTCAGCACATTGAGGTTGTAGTTCTCCTTTTTGTTAGGTTCGGTCTTCATGGAACCGAGGTAGAGTTCGACATATTCTTTCATCACTTTTTCATCGTAGTTGCCCACGAAGTAGAAGTTGAAGTCGGCGGGGTTGGCGAAACGTTCCTTGTAGATCTGCACGGCGCGGTTGAAGTTCACCTGGGCGAGATAGTCGTCATCCATGGTGAACACCTGCTTCATGTAAGGATCGTTGTTATAGGCGGCGTCCAGCAGTTTGCCCAAGAATTGGTACATTGGCTGGGCGGTGATCATCTTGAGCTGCTCTTTGGTATCGTCCATCACCAATTGGAAAGCGTTTTCGTCGATGCGCGGGTTGGTGAAGAAGGCGTTGAGGTATTGGAAGAAGAACTCGAGGTCTTTCGGGGAGGAAGAGCCGGAGAAGCCTTCGGTCAGCAGGTTGATGTCGGGAGAGATCCCCACGTTTTTGCCTTTCATCTTCTTCATCAAGGAGTTGTAGTCCAGACCGGCGATACCGCCACGGTCGATGATGTCGGAGGCGAAGTCGGCGGAGGCGAGGTCTTTCGCAGGATAGAGGCTCTTGCCACCCTTACTGCTGGCGCTGAAGAGGATTTCGTCGTTCTTATAGTCGGTTTTCTTCAGATAGACGGTGATACCGTTGGAGAGGGTCCACTTTTCGGCACCCACGGCGTCGATTTTCTCCACAGAAGTGATTTTGCCGGGTTTCAAGTTCTCTTTCTCCAGAATTTCCTGATCCTTGTAGGTGTCCACGTAAGGTTGAACGTTGGCCAATGATTTGTCTTTCAGAATATTGAGGATTTCATCTTTGGAAGGGACGCTCACACCCTCTTTGTCGGGAGCCGTGATAATGGCCACCATATTGTCTTCGGTAACCCAATTCTTGGCCAAAGCGTTAACCTCTTCCAAGGTGATGCCTTCCATCAGCTTCTTGGCGTAGGTGTTCTCGCGTTTTGCACCCGGGATGGGGTCTTGACGCAGGAAGTTGTTGATGTATTGAACGGCAAAACGGGCGGATTCGGTCTTGTCGGCCTCTTTGGAAGCCTTTTCGTAACGCTCTAAGAGTTCCTCTTTGGCGCGGTCGAATTCAGTTTGCAGGAAACCGTATTTCAGCACGCGGTAGTCCTCTTGAAGGAGTACGCGCAGGGCGTCGGGAATGTGGTTCTCCTTGGCCATGGCCATGGCAGCGTAAGCGTCGGTGTTGCCGATGAAATCGCCGTAGCCGGCGCTGGCACCGATGAACGGGCATTTCGGGTCTTGGGTCATCTCTTCGAGACGAGCGTCAAACATGGCGTTGTAGAGGTCGATGCAGAGTTGCTGGCGGAAGTCACCGATGGTCTTCATCGGGGCGTGTTTGTGCTTGCGGATGAGTTCCACTTGGCTACCCGTGGCCTCTTTGTCGGTGCAGACAGCCACAAGCGGCTCTTTGTTAGGCGCAATGCCGTAAGTCTCTTTCTTGCGGGGGTTCTGCTTGGCCGGGATGTTGCCGAACATCGTTTTGATTTTCTCTTCCACCACTTTCACGTCGATGTCGCCAACCACGATAACAGCTTGCAAATCCGGACGATACCAATCGTGATAGAAATCCTTGATTACCTGATATTCAAACGTTTGCAGAATATCCAATTTACCGATAGGCATACGGTCGGCGTAACGGGAACCGGCCATAAGGACAGGCCAGTACTCCTTGCGCATACGGTCGTCGGCACCCAGACCGAGGCGGTATTCCTCGATGATGACGCCGCGCTCCTCGTCAATCTCCTTGTTGTCGTAGAGCAGACCGGCGGCCCAGCCGCGGAGGATCTTGAGACCGAGGTCGATGTTGCCGGGATCGTCGAGCGGCATCGGGATCATATAGACCGTCTCGTCGAAGCTGGTGTAGGCGTTGAGGTCAGCGCCGAACACCACGCCCTTGCTGCGCAGGTGATCGACCACACTGTTGCTCGGGAAACCCTCGATACCGTTGAAGGCCATGTGCTCGGTGAAGTGCGCCAAACCCTGTTGGTTGTCGTTCTCCTGGTTGGAGCCGGCGTTCACTGCGAGACGGAACTCCACGCGGTCTTTCGGGTAGGAGTTCTTGCGGATGTAATAGGTCAAGCCGTTGTCCAGTTTTCCAATGACCACGTTGGGGTCGGTCTTGATGGGGTCGTTCAGGTTCAGGTCACCCTTCTGCGCGAAAACGGCCAACGCGCAGAAAACGGCCGCGATAAACAATAATACTTTTTTCATAAACGCTTGTTTTTATTAATAACTATAGTATCTCTGTATGACGTTTTTTCTCTTAGACGCAATTAGTTTCAAAAAACTACAAATTTTTTTTATCGGCGGCAAAGATACTATTTTTTTGAGACTTAATATGACACGACAAAGGCACTTTTTATCACTTGGGAACACGAGGCCTCCGCCATCCGCCATGTCTCATTAGTTCTTCGAAGGATTACTGTAATGTCACGTAAAACTTGTCCGTGTTAATCAATACGATGGCTGCTTTGTTGGCGGCTCCGTTTTCGCGCAAATTGGTCTTGACTGTTTCTATGGCCGATTTTGAGATTTTCGGAAGCATATTGGTCCAAAACACCACAATCAGGTACTCGGAATCGTCGTTGATTCCGTAAATGTCTCTGATTTTCGACAGATTCTGCATTTGCGGAGTGATGGGGACGGCCGTCGCCGGCGGGAACGTTTCAAACCGTTGGTCCGTATTCCAGTTCAGGTTGGAGAGCCCGCCCTTTGCCGTGCAGTTGATGTGATAGGAAAGGAGCGAATCCTTTTTGAAATAGAGGATTTGAACCGGCTGGACGGCAGTCTGATGTTGCCATAAACTGTCCTGGATGCACGTCCGATAAGCGTCAAACTGCTCGTATTCACTGACTATAGGCTTGATTTTGAAATTCCGGTCCAAGACAGAAATAATCATCTTGTCATATTCTTTCTGATCAAACTGCTTTATGGGTTTGAAATCGTACAGCACCCCACAGCTTGCCAGCAGTATCGGGATGGCAATGGCGAACAGCATTGCGCAAAGTGTACGTATTTTCTTCATTTGCGTGAATCCGATTTTCTTCCGAGTCTGTTTGATGGCCTCTCCAAACAGAGCGAATAGTTTTGCGAAGGGTTTCATTTGTTAGTTTTTATTGTGTGGATACTACTTCCCAATGACCGCCTTTGTCTCCGCCAACGCGGATGATGATTTTTTGGTCTCGAAGCTTCTTTAAATTTCTTGTAATGTTTCTGCGGTCTATACCTATAGCTTCTGCCATTTCTTGAGTTGTTATTTCGGCATTATTCCGTATCAGTTCTATTATTTTCTGGGACGTTTTCTGGGACGTTTTCTGGGACGTTTTCAATGCACTTTCTAGGACATTTTTCCTTTGGAGCGTCACCCTAACACCTCCACAGAAGTTCTCAACCATAGGCATGGGTAGGCCTGCGCCTTCAAAACCCTCGCGAATCTTCTTGTAGCCACGACCCCAAGCATCTATGAACCCGGCCTTGAAGAAAGCGTTGGCTATATTTTTATTACGTGGTAGTGATGAATGGTTTCCGTACAAAGTCTCAGAGGTGTAGCCGATAGGCAACTCGCCACTGTTCCATACTTCAATACGATCATTCCAAACATGCATCTGAATATGAACACCGGTATAATCCTTATGAATGATGGCGTTATAGAGTATCTCGCGCAAGGCATCTTCAGGCACTTCAAGCTTCTCGATACGGTTCATCCCCTTGAAGGTGATAGGCATAATCAGATATTTTGCCTTTAACATATCAATAACTCTGTCCGCCATCTGGATAATGTTGCCCTCAATCACATCCTGAAACATCAAATCTGCCTCGTTAACGCCAAAACGACCAATATGGAAACGAACACAGGTGAAATACCGTTGAGGTCTCTTGGCAAAGAGCAAAAGTGCTGCATTCTTGAGTTTCCCTTCATCATTAATGAGATCCAAATTATGAAGGAGTATCTCAGTGGGCAGGTTTCTCTCCTCGTTGGTTATTCGTCCGTTTTCATAACCTTTCCTCAAAAAGTAGTCTATTGCAGATCTGTCCAAATCATCAATCGTGGCGTGTTCGTAAACAATATCGTCCCATGAACGCCCCATTTTCTTCAGCACAAACTGCTGTAGCGCCGGACCGCGTAGCTCCTGCATGGTGCTGCCGGATCGGTAGTAATATTTGCCTTTGTAGTTGATAGGAATGTTGCTGGTTTCTATCACCACTTCGATATACTCCAGCCCGTCCATCTCATGGAGGTTAACATCAGTCACAATGCCCATAGTAGTGACAATCTTGTTGGGAATGTCCTCCATTAACTGGTCAACATTCTTAAGGCCAATCACTTCGTGGTTGTTATTCACACCGAAGTACATTACGGCTCCTTGCGCGTTTGCGAACCCGCAAATCCATTCCAGATACTTGTCGTGCCAGCTGCTCTTGTATTCAACATTCTGACTTTCGCGTGGTTTTATCTTGCCCATAGTATTTCCTATTTTATTTTCAAATCGACGGCAAAGATAAAGAAAAAATTTAGATGTGTGTTTGTGCGATTAAAAAAAATTGTTATTTCCGCATGTTCTCCTCAATCCACCTCCCGATCTCCGATTCCGAGAGGCCACCGCCCTCAAAACGGTTGACCTCCACGCCGTCCTTCAGCAAAACGACGGTCGGCACTACTTTTACACCAAAGCGGTTTGCGGTCACAGGGGATTCGTCAATGTCGATTTTGAAGAAGGAAACCGTCTTGCGGTGCTGGCGTGCGAGGTTCTCCAAACGCGGTTCTAAAAGTCGGCACGGACCGCACCATCTTGCCCCGAAATCCATCAGTTTCGTGTCAGCAACCCTATAAAAACAATATTCCCAAAACCTAAACATAACTCACATGTTTTATCTGAATGGCATTCTTTTTTCAGAATCAAAGGCTATTCTTTCAGAAAAAAACAACCGCAAAAAACAAAAAGGTTGATAACAGCCAATAAAAAACGACAAGCCATCCTTTTAGTCGTCTGTTTTTTTCAAATTTATACTTTTTTTCCAAGCGTTTATATGTGATTTCGTTATATTTCTTCTTGTTTACTATTCCTAAAAGTACACATACGATAGCAAATCCTACTAAAAAACACAGATTTGAAACATTAACATCAATAATCTTTCCGAAAATCAAAAAGTATAGAAATAATATGTTTAGCAACTGTTGAATGGACACAAATCTTTCTCCAACAAAACTAGCATACCCTGTTAATCCGAAATTGATCAAAGGATGTTTCAGATAAAACTGACAATACCGATAAAAACAATATTCCCAAAACCTGCTCATAAAGAAGGGAACTTCTATTTATTACTTTTTCGCGCTGCCGCTGACCTTGGTGCGAAGTCCGTTAAACATCAAGATAAGCAAACAACGCTGCAAAATTAAAACATATTTCTATACATAAGGCGCAAAACTTTCAAGAGGTTGCACCTTGTCCTTCATCCCGAACTTCCGTATCACCCTT
>JAEEIG010000114.1 GCA_016281255.1 Bacteroidales bacterium | reverse complement strand
TGATTTCGAACCTCAACTTGTTGGTACGCGTAATCCAACGGGTAAACAGATACAAACCCAACGTAATCAAGAGGGTGATGGCAAAAGTAGCAACTACACCTTTGAAGTCATAATTATCAAATTTATATATCATGCCTATAACCAGCACAATAGCAACCATTGCCAGAACAAAAATAGAGATCACGTCAAGAATAGCCATCATTGCGAACAAAAGCATCCGCTTCCAACTGTAACCCGACAGCTGCCTGAGGGGTATAAGCATGAAAATCAACACAATAACTCTCAGCTTATGAAGGCAGAAAAAGTCAAGCACGATTGATAATATCGTGTACATATTGGCAGTGTAAACGATGGCAACGAAAAACTCCGAATAGCGTAAATCGGGGATATCAGGGCAGTAGCGAAAAAACATATAGAGAAAACCGGACAATAAAATCAACCATGACAAGGCATACAAAGCAGGGGACCATGAAGAGAAACGTTCTACGGCCGAGATGACCTTTTCAATAATTGTAACAGCCTCATCCTCCCATATTCCTTGCCCAGAATCTTGATTTTCTGTATTTTCCCGGGCATTTTCGCTAACGGCCACTTCCGTTTCAGCTTTGTCTGCTGAACGTTGTCCTTTGATATTCAATCCATTAGTAACCAACAGAGAGAGAGTGGCGAGTAAGAAAAACATCTTGAAAGGGGGGAAGTATGCCATCTGCATACCCTTGATGTAGTCGCGGATCATGTAGCCCGGACGGAGAAGCAGATCGCGGATCGTCCGGAACATGCCGCGATTTCCCAGCCCCCATACATCCAGGAAGCTCAGGAAGGCGGTTTTGAAGGAGTAGCGACCGATTTTGGCCGACTGTCCGCATCTTGGGCAGTAATTGCCTTGGTATTCCGTCTCGCAAGTATGGCACACATGGCGTTCCTCCGACATCGGATTGACCTGGTGCGGTTGCAGCTGCCACTGATGGAAGGCAGTCAGTTTCTCTTTGAGATGCAGTTCCTTAAGCTTTTTCACTGCGACGTGCTTTCACAATTTCTTCCTGTACGGCTGCGGGCACACGCATGTATTGGTAAAACTCCATCGAATAGTTGGCACGGCCGCTGGTGACGTTTCGCAGCGCGGTAGCATAGCCGAACATCTCCATCAACGGGATGAAGCCGTCCAGTTTCTGAGACCCTTTGCGGAAACGGCGCATGTTCTCGATGCGGCCACGACGCTTGTTGATGTCGCGGGTGATGTTGCCGATATACTCGTCCGGGGTATTCACCTCCACCTTCATCACAGGTTCCATCAAGACGGGCGCCATCTTGTTATAGGCGTTCTTAAAGCATTGGGCGGCACACAGTTGGAAAGCCATATCGCTGGAATCCACGGGGTGGTAGCCACCATCCACGAGCACGCAACGAACATCCACCACGGGATAGCCCGCCAACGGACTCTTCTCCATGGCGGCGCGCAGACCCTTCTCGATGGAGGGGATGTACTCTCTCGGCACCACACCGCCCTTGCTGACATCCACGAACTCGAAACCCTTGCCGGGATTCGGCTCGAAACGGATGACCGTGTGCGCGAACTGGCCGTGGCCACCGGTCTGTTTCACGTGTTTGTAGTTGCTTTCGAACTCCTGGGTGATGGTTTCGCGGAAGGAGACGCTCGGCGCGCCGACCTCGATCGGCACTTTGAACTCGTCTTTCAGGCGATCGACGATGATTTCCAAGTGCAGCTCGCCCATTCCGGCGATGATGGTCTCTTCGGTTTCGTCGTCATAATGCGCGTGGAAAGAGGGGTCTTCGTTGCTCAGCTTGGCCAACGCCTCGCCCAATTTGTCGCGGTTCTTGGTGTCCATCGGGGTCACCTTCATCTCGATGACGGCAGGCGGCACATGGATGGACTCCAACACGATGGGCTGTTTCTCGTCGCACAGCGTGTCGCCGGTGCGCGTGTATTTCATGCCCACCAATGCGACGATTTCGCCCGCGCCAGCTTCGGAGATCTCTTCACGCTCCTTGGCCTTGATGCGGAAAATGCGGCCCACACGCTCGTTTTTGTCCTTATTGGTATTATAGAGGCTCATGCCGCTCGTCAACTTGCCGCTGAAAATGCGGATGAAGGTCTGCTGGCCCACGTACGGGTCGTTGATGAGCTTGAACGCCAACGCGGAAAACTGCTCGTTGTTCGAAGGATTGCGGGTGTAGGTCTTTTCCTCGTCGTAAGGATCGTGGGCAATCACCGCGCCGATATCCGTGGGCGAAGGAAGAAACTCGATGACGGCGTCCAACAGAGGCTGGATGCCCTTGTTCTTATAAGCGGCACCGCACAACACAGGGGTAATCAACAACTTAAGCGTGGTTTCACGGATAGCCCTGCGGATCTGTTCCTCACTGATCTCACGCTCTTCAAGATAGGCATCGGCAATCTCATCGTCGAAATCGGCCAATTTCTCGATAATGTTTTTATGGGCGGTCTCGGCCGCAGCCGCGAACTCGGCAGGAATCTCATTCTCAAAGACCTCCTTCTCGGAGAAGGTCAGCGCTTTCATCTTGATCAGGTCGATGCAGCCTTGGAACTCACTCTCCTGCCCCATCGGGATTTGGATCGGCACGGCATTGGTTCCCAGATACTTCTCCATCTGGGCGACCACCTCGGAAAAGTCGGCGCCCGTGCGGTCCATCTTGTTCACGAAGGCGATACGCGGCACCCGGTACTTGTCGGCCTGGTTCCAGACGGTCTCGCTCTGGGGTTCCACACCCCCCACGGCGCAAAAAACGGCGACCATGCCGTCGATGACACGCAGGGAACGTTCCACCTCGATGGTGAAATCAACGTGGCCGGGAGTGTCTATCAGGTTGATCTGGTGGTCTTTCCACTCAGCAGTGATGGATGCGGAAGCGATGGTGATACCACGTTCCTGCTCCTGTTTCATGAAGTCCATGGTGGCCTGACCGTCGTGGGTTTCACCGATTTTGCGGTTCACGCCGGTGAAATAGAGAATACGCTCCGAGCAGGTGGTTTTGCCCGCGTCAATGTGCGCGGCAATACCGATATTTCTCAGTTTTGATATGCTTTTTGCCATATAACTATTTAATAATCAATATTTTAATAATAACGAAACAAAGCGGCAAAATTACAAAAAAAATCGCTTGTATCGTTATTTATATTACTTTTGCGCCCTGAAAAAAATCACGAAAAATATCATTAATGAAGAATCCATTAGCCATTGGCATCGACATAGGCGGCACCAACACAGACATCGGACTGGTGAATCCTGACGGCAAAGTGCTGCAACGCAAAGGGTTGAAAACCCAAGAATACGACGATCCCGACCTTTACGTCCGCGACATGGCGGAGGCGATCCGCACGCTGATGTCGGAAAACGGCGTTTCCGGGATCGCCGGTGTCGGCATCGGGGCGCCCAACGCGAATTTCGACACGGGCTGCATCGGGGCGAACACGGCCAACCTGCGGATGAAGCAGGAGATCCCCCTTTGCGGGATGCTGCACGCCGCCCTGCACCTTCCGGTCACGCTCTCCAACGACGCTGACGCCGCCGCCCTGGGCGAGCACATCTACGGTGGCGCGAAACTGATGCAGCATTTCGTGACCCTCACCCTCGGCACAGGCGTGGGCAGCGGCAACTACGCCGATGGCCGCCGCAACCACGGACACGGCTGCATGGCCGGCGAACTCGGTCACGCCTTCG
>JAEEIG010000113.1 GCA_016281255.1 Bacteroidales bacterium | reverse complement strand
TTCCTGCACGAACCACCGCATCGACTCCCAGGCGCTGTCGCACATCCCCTCGGGCTGCGCGCCATCGACCGAAATCCATGTCTGCCCCTCCTGCACGTCGCACGCGTGCTCGATGGGGTTCTCGAACCGCGCCTGCAAATCGCGGTAGTCCGCCTTCCGTATGGCTGTGATCTTGATGTTCATTATACGTTTATTAGGGTTGCAAAAGTACATTTTTTATCGCCACGTATCGCGCGAATCGGCACGGAATTCTCATCCTTCAATCATTCCCCATCGATGCTCCTAAGCCAACGAGCCAGATCATAAATTTTAATGCCTTGATAATCGTATAACTCATGCTTTGTCCTCGCGATTAAGATTTTCGGATAAGCATCCCGAATTTTCATCAACGGGTATATCTCCCGTTCAAAGGTATTGGAATTTGTGATATCGTCGCTTACCTGTATGTATATCTTCTCGTTCTCCTTCATGGCAACAAAATCAACCTCCTTTTGGTAAAGTTTGCCAACATAAATGCCATATCCTCTGCGGAGCAACTCCAAAGCAACAATATTCTCATAGACCCGACCATAATCCATGTTCCGTTTCCCCAATACGGCAAAACGGATCCCCGTATCGGCAAGATAGTACTTGTCCAACGACTGCAAATACTTCTTCCCCTGTATGTCATAGCGGGCAACCTTGTACAACACAAATGCATCGCACAGATATTTCAGGTAGGAACCGACCGTGATGTGGTTTGTGGTAGTGCCGTTTGACGTCAGACAATTGCTGACATTGTTGGGGGAGGTTGTATTGCTGATGTTATCCATCATATATTCCGTCACCTGTTCCAACATTTTGGAGTCCGGCAGGTGATATTTCTCCGTCAAATCTCTCCGCAAAATAGTATGATAGACATTCTTGATATAACTCTTCTTTCCTCGTTCCTGCTCATAGAGATAACTTCCCGACAATCCTCCTTCAACCACATATCGGTCAAACAGCACCTGCAAATCATCCTCCGAATCGAAATACGCGCAGAATTCATTGAACGAAAAGGGAAAGACATGTACCTCGATATGCCGCCCGGTGAAAAGTGTTGCCAAGTCGGAACTCAACAAAAAAGCATTGGATCCTGTCAGATAGATGTCGTACAGTTTCAAAGTATGCAAACTATTGATGGCTAACTCAAAATGTTGGCAAAGCTGTATTTCATCAATGAGCAGGTAGTTGTTTCTTCCATCCTGATACTGCTTCTTCGCCCATTCGTAGAGTTGGTGATAATCCAACAACATCTCGTTCTCCAGAACAGACAGGTCGGCATATACCACATTGGCGGTTCCATCATCGGCTTTAAGACGATTGATAAACGATTTCATTATCTCTGACTTCCCGGCACGCCGAATCCCTGTGATGATTTTTATGTCTGGCGTATCTTTTACGCTCAAAAGATAATTCTGATAATCAAAGCGTTCAATAATCTTCATTTTCGAAACTTAAAAAAAAATCATTTTTTGAAACCGCCGCAAAAATACAAAATATTAAGGTGTGCACACAAAATTTCGTATGTGAAGTTTCTGAAACAAACAGGATATTTCCTATGCACTTTCATTCAAAACAGTTGCATGGTCGCAGCACCCCACTGCGCTTCTCCATCGCTGGTATGGGGTTAATTGCACCTCGTGCGTGTTGCCTTCCCCAAGCATTGCAGTTTCACTTGCTTTTAATGCATGGTTGAGAAAAAAATTATCTCGAAAGATAATTTATCAAAAAAATGTATTTTCGCACCCGATATTCATCATCATGAAACGAGGCAAACGAACCTGCGAAATCCTGAAGGACGTGCGACGGAAGGTCGCGCAAGAGAATGACATCCCGTTGGTGGAGCGTGAATGCACGCACGAGGGGGACTGCCGTGGTACGTGTCCCTACTGCGAGGCTGAAGTGCGCTACTTAGAGCGGGAGCTATCCAAACGCCGTGCTTTAGGCAAGGCCGTCGCAGTGGCGGGCATTGCCGTTTCCTCCATGATGATGGGCGCATGCCACAATCCGAAGGCACCAGAGCCCGCCATCGGCAACGAACCCGAGCCTGCCGTGGAGGCCAGCTCTCAGCAAGTTCCGGAGACGACAGAGGGGCAAGAGGTTCCGCCACCTCCCGGACAATCCGATCCGTATGTGGCGGACGGTATCATAGAAGAAGTGGGAGAAATTCCAGACATCCCGGAAAATTCGTCCGAGCCCTCCCCGAACCGCTGCACACAAATACCTTCACAGCTGGCTGATCCAGATGATTGGTGGACTACCGAGGGGATAGTGGTAGGTGACGTCGAAAACGATGTTTCTTACGATGAGCCGCCGATGATGTTCGTGGAGGAGATGCCCGAATTCCCTGGAGGAATAGATTCCTTGCAATCCTTTTTGGCAAGGGAGATTCAATATCCTCAGGTGGCGAAGGATAATGGCATCACAGGCACGGTCTTGATTGAGTTCGTGGTGGAGAAGGACGGGCGTGTGACCAACGCCAAGGTGAAAGTCCCTCTCTTCCCCGAATGCGATAAGGAGGCATGTCGTGCCGTTATGTCCATGCCGAAATGGAAGCCCGGAAAGAATATGGGGAAACCTGTGCAGTGCTATTACCAGGTACCTATCACTTTTCGACCTTAATCTCCGTGTATTTCTCGTATCTTCACGAAAATAACGACTACTTTTGCAACCGAAATATGAAATCATTATGATGACCCTTCGAACATTGCGACTACTCATATCATTGGCACTCTGCTGTTTAGGTTTACAACTGAACGCGCAGACGGATTCAGTGTATGATGGAGCCGTGCACTATTTCTGGACAGGAGACGGCAATCACGTACGGTACGGATTGATGGACACTGCCGGGAACGTCATCTGCCGACCGAGCTTTAGCCAAATCGGAGCTCCATATTTTGATCTCAAGTCCGAGCCTGTTCCCGCAGCCAAAGGACGGAAGTGGGGCTACATCAATGCTAAAGGCGAATGGGTCGTCCGCCCGCAGTTCGAATACGCCCGTTATTTCCACAATGGACTCGCCAAGGTCATCGTTAATGGCAAAACCGGCTATATCCGGCAGGACGGCACCATGGCCATTGAGCCCCGTTTTGACGGAGGGGAAAATTTCTACGACACCATCACAGTAGTGCTCGAAAATGACAAATCTCAGTATATAAACACTCGCGGAGAAATCCTTTTTGGAGAGAGATTCTGCTTTGCCTGGCCATTTCAGGACGGTATTGCGGAAGGGAGCACATGTAAATTTAACGAAGGAGAGGAACAATTATGGGGTGCCATTGATGCGAAGGGCGAATACCTTTTCACACCACAATTCAAGTCTCCACCGGAATTCCTCAACAAAAACGCGGCTTTGGTAGAAACGGACGGTCTTTGGGGTATCATCAGCGTTGACGGACATTGGATTGTGCCGCCGAAATATGATTATGCCTGCCGTGCATGGGTTGGGGACCTCGTATGGGTAAGGACGAAGAGTGACGAAAAATGGAGCCTGATCGGCAGCAATGGAAAAGTCATCACAGCGCAGAAATTCGACGATAGGGATGCATTCAACGAAGGGCTCGCCGCCGTGAAGATCGGCGACCGTTACGGCTTCATCGATTCAACGGGAACTGTGGTGTTCACGCTGGAGCCGGAATACTATCCATTGCATTTCTCCGACGGGCTGGCACTAGTTGTCCAAACCGTTGACAGTACAGACAGATGGGGTTATATCAACAAAAAGGGTGAGTGGGTCATTCCGCCGCAATACGTTGACGCGGACCATTTTTACGGTGGACTCGCATACGTGATTCTGAGCGACAACCCGAAAGACAGACGGTCCGGCTACATCAACCACCGCGGCCAGGTCGTCTGGCAGTTCAAAGACAAGTATCCGGTAGAGATTTTACGGTTTTAGCAGGCACGCACTTTTTTCGTGATCCGCGCAGATAAACCACAAAAAACGGGAGCAGGTCCAAATCCCCACTCCCATTACAAATCACTAATCACTAATCACTCACTCATAATGATGTCCAGCATCGCGTTCGCAGAGTCGGCAATACGTGTGCCAGGACCGAAGATGGCGGCGACACCGCAGTCGTACAGGAACTGGTAGTCCTGCGGGGGAATCACACCGCCCACGGTGATGATGATGTCCTCGCG
>JAEEIG010000112.1 GCA_016281255.1 Bacteroidales bacterium | reverse complement strand
CCCCCCCCAAAAAAAAAAAAAAAAAATTCCCCTTCTATTTTAGAAGGGGTGCCCGAAGGGCGGGGTAGTAATATAAGCATCAGAATTCCTTGTAATGAACCGCATCTCGCTCATACTGTTCACGTTCCTCATGGGATTCGCCTGCACGGTCTTCGCGCAGGACGAAGACCCGTGCAAGCAGACCATGGACAAAAACAGCGAGAAACTCTTCAAAAAGGCGCGGGATTTCCAGAAGTCCGGGAAGAAGGAGGAGGCTTTCGAGCTTTATGAGGAGATTTTGGCCGACCATCCTGAATATTTGGAGGTGAACTATTATTATGCCTTGGGTTATTACTATCCGTTGGCCGACAATCAGTTCATTTCCAGACGAAAAGACAGGTCGGACGTGGTGAAAGCCATGGCCGCTTTCAACCGGATTTACGATGTGTGTCCCTTCTACAAGCCGTTCCATAACCTGTATGCGGCGTATTTGGCCTACAACAACGAGATGTTTCCCGAGGCGGTGAAGTTCGCGGGGGTGATTGTCGATAATCCGGACCTTTTCGCGGATCCCAAGGATGAGGAAAAGATCCGGGAGGCGAAGTTGATTCTCCGTAAAGCCCGTTTCTACGACAACATCCTCAACCATCCGGTGCCCTTCGACCCGCATCCGGTGCCGAACATCTCCACGGCGGCCGACGAGTATCTCGGCACGCTGTCGCCCGACGGTCATCTCTTTTATTTCACCCGTCGCAAATACGTCTCCGACGGCAATCCCTTCGGGGAGGGCCGAGTGTTGAAGGAGTTTTTCAGCAGCAGTGAGAAAAAGGACGGGCAGTTCGGCGAAGGCGACATGCTGCCGTCACCGTTCAACAATGCGGACGGGGAGGGGAGTCCGACCATCAACCTCACCAACGACCTGCTGATTTTCGCGCAGCGGCACACGGTGAAGCTGCCTGGGGGCACCTATCCGAACTACGACCTCTACTATTCGGAATTCGACGGCTACGGCTGGTCTGAGCCGAAGCCGCTGCCGGGCAAGATCAACCGCAGCGACAGCTGGGAGTCGCAGCCTTCGCTCAGCTCCGACGGCCGGGTGCTCTTCTTCGCCAGCGACCGTCCGGGCGGCTATGGCGGCTCCGACATCTGGTACGCCACCCGCAAGAGCGATGGCAGCTGGAACGACCCCGTCAACATGGGACCGGCCATCAACACCGAAAACAACGAACGGTCGCCGTTCCTGCACACCGACAGCAAAACGCTCTATTTCAGCTCCAACGGCCATGAAGGGCTCGGCGGACAGGACATCTTCTACTCCAAGATGGACGGCAAACGGATATGGAGCGCGCCGGTGAACATCGGTTCGCCCATCAACACCGAGAACGACGAGGTCGATTTCTTCGTCAGCCTGGATGGCAAGACCGGCTACTTTTCCTCCAACAACTATGGCGACAAGGACTGGAACATCTACCAGTTCGAGCTTTACGAGGAGGCGCGCCCGCACACAATGGTCATTGTGAAGGGCAAGGTGACTGCCGACGAGGGCGATCTGGAGAATGCGGTGGTCGAGATCCGCGACACCAATGCCAATGTGATTTCCACCGGCATTGTGAGTGCGGCGCAAGGCAAATACGCCGTCGCCGCGGAGGTGAACCACGAGAATCCCCAGCCGCTCATCGTGAATGTGAAAAAGGAGGGCTATTCGTTTGACACCCAGATTATCAAGCCGGAGGAGATCACGGAGGAGGTGATTGAGAAAGATGCCGAAGTGAAGGCCGTGGAGACCGGCAAGGTGTGCGACCTGCGCGACATCTACTATGAGACCAACGATTTCAGCCTGACTTCGGAATCGAAGATGTTGCTGGCGCTTTTCATCGAGTTCCTGAAGGAGAATCCTTCCGTGAAGGTGGAGATTCAGGGACATACCGACAATATCGGCCGGGATGACGACAACCTGCGTTTGTCGGAAAACCGCGCCAAGTCGGTGTATGATTATGTGGTCTCGCAGGGGATTCCCGCCAACCGTTTGAGATACAAGGGGTATGGTGAGACGACGCCCATCGCTTCCAACAATACGGAAGAGGGGCGCGCCAAGAATAGAAGAACCGTTTTTCTGATTTATGAGAAATAGAAACATCTACTTTTTGGGCATCGGAGGAATCGGCATGAGTGCGCTGGCGCAGTATTTCCTGCAGCTTGGCGACCATGTCACGGGCTACGATTTGACCCCGTCGCCCGTGACGGGGATGCTGCAGCGCAAAGGTGCGGATATCCATTTCGAAGGCGACTTGGCCAAGATTCCCGAAAAGGTCGATTTTGTGGTCGTGACACCCGCTGTCCCGAAGGATTTTGTCGAGTATCGGTATTTTGTGGAGAAAGGGATTCCGATGTACAAGCGTTCGCAGGTGCTCGGACACATCACCGACGAGTTGAAGACGCTGGCGGTGGCCGGCACGCACGGCAAGACCACCACCACTTCGATGATCGCCCATCTGCTTTGGCCGGAACAACCGATGGCTGCGTTCATCGGCGGCATTGCCAAGAACCTGAACGACAACTATGTCTGCTCGCCCCGTCCGCAGACCGCGGTGGTGGAGGCCGACGAGTTCGACCGCTCCTTCCTGACCCTGCATCCCGAAGTCGCTGTCATCACCTCCATGGATGCCGACCATTTGGACATCTACCGCGATGTGGAGGATTTGCGCGGGGCGTTCCGCCAGTTCGCCGCGCAGACCTCGCGCACGGTGCTCGTGCACGAGGCGGTGGCGCAGTATATCGCGCAACCCGGCAAAAAGACCTACGGAAGCGGCGAGGGGTGCGACTATCGGGCTTGTCACATCGAGTGTCGGCAAGAGGTCTCTTGTTTCGATTTGCGGACGCCCAGAGGCGAAATCAAGGGCTTGCGGCTTCCGGCTCATGGCATTTATAACATATGGAATGCCACCGCCGCCATTGCTGCCGTGTTGGAGGCGTTCCCTGATCTTCCGGAAGAAACCATCCGGCGGAAAACCGGTACCTTCGCTGGAGTGAAACGCCGTTTCGACTACATCGTGCGTCGCGACGACTTCGTCTATATCGACGACTATGCACACCATCCCAACGAGATGCGCTCGTTCATCACGGCGGTGCGCGAAATCTATCCCGACAAGACTCTCTGCGGCGTTTTCCAACCGCACCTCTATACCCGCACCCGCGACTTCGCCGACGAATTCGCAGCGGTGCTCGACCTGCTTGACATTCCCATTCTCCTGCCGATCTATCCCGCGCGGGAGAAACCTATCGAAGGCGTTGATTCCGGATTCTTGTTGCGTAAGATGCACAATCCCAATAAATTATTGCTTCAGAAAGAAGAATTGTTCCCCTATCTTCAAAAACATCGGCCAAATGTGCTGCTCACCATCGGTGCCGGTGACATTGACCGGCTGGTGCCGGAGTTAGGTCTCTTATAATAATAATCTTAATTCATTTAGTTATGCGAAAAAAACTACTGTCATTTACGATATTTCTCTTTTGTGCGTTTTCCTTGATGGCACAGTCCCCGGAAAAGTTCACCTATCAGGCGGTTGTCAGAAACGCCAACAATGTGTTGGTGGCTGACATGCATGTGCGCGCGCGCGTGTGCATCAAGAAAGGCTCTGATTCGGGGGAAGATGTCTATTCGGAGACTCACGTTGTCCATACCAATGCCAATGGATTGCTTTCCTTCAACATCGGAGACGGTACTGTGCTGTTTGGGGATTTTTCGACGATTCAATGGTCCAACGGCCCCTTCTTCCTTGAAGTTGCCGTTGACCCGCACGGTGGAAACGACTATACCATTGTCAACACCCAACAACTGCTGAGCGTTCCCTACGCACTCTATGCGCAGAAAGCGGGAAACGGCTTTAGCGGCAGTTACAACGACCTGGCCGATTTGCCGGTTATTCCAGAAGTCCCGACCAATGTCTCCGCTTTCACGAACAACGCCTCCGGTTTCTCTGCCCGCCCGTCGGGATATTACACCGGCCCGTACAACGGCTTCGGCTCTGCCGCCTTCTT